>DATKIS010000466.1:0-4800 GCA_035543975.1 Pyrinomonadaceae bacterium | reverse complement strand
CGCCTTTGTCATTTCAATCAGTTCGAGTTACGCCGACGCTCGATTCACTTCAACCAAGGCGTCGACATTGGTATAGGCTAATCCTTGCGCCGCCGCGACTGCTTCATAAGTGCAGTGACCGGCATATGTGTTCACACCGGCTTTCAAGCCATCATCACTGCGAATCGCCTCAAAGAAACCCTTATTCGCCAGCTTAAGAGCATAGGGAAGGGTGGCGTTGGTCAATGCAAAGGTAGACGTACGCGGGACCGCACCCGGCATGTTGGCGACACAATAATGCAAAACGCCTTCGACGTAATAGGTCGGGTTCGAGTGGGTCGTGGGGTGCGTGGTCTCGATACAGCCTCCCTGATCGACGGCGACGTCAACTATGACCGCACCATTCGGCACATCCTTCAACATGCTCTTTGTCACCAGCATCGGTGCGGCTGCTCCGGGGACTAGCACAGCGCCGACGATCAGGTCGGCGGTGGAGATCGCATCGTGAATCATGTAGGCGCTGGAGGCGAGGGTTGATATCTTCGAAAGAAAGATGTCGTCCAACTCGCGCAGTCGATCGAGGTTGTTATCGATAATCGTGACGTAGGCGCCCATACCCACAGCAATCTTGGCGGCGTTAGTTCCGACCACGCCACCGCCGATGATGACCACCCTCGCCGCCGGCACTCCGGGTACGCCGCCTAGCAGAATTCCCCGGCCGCCGGACATTTTCTCGAGATAGTGAGCGCCGACCTGGATCGCCATGCGCCCGGCCACTTCCGACATCGGCGTTAGCAGCGGCAAACTTCCGCGGCGATCGGTAATCGTCTCATAGGCCACGCCGGTAACCTTGCGTGCGAGAAGTTCCTGGGTAAGTGTTTTGTCTGGCGCCAGGTGAAGATAGGTGAATAACAACTGGCCTTCTCGCATTCGAGGATACTCAGGTTCAATCGGCTCCTTCACCTTGACGATCATATCAGCCCCGGCCCAAACGTCATCCGCCGAATCAATGATTTGCGCGCCTGCTTTTTGATAAAGCGGATCCTCAAAGCCTGAGCCATCGCCCGCGCTTTTCTCAACGATCACCTGGTGTCCCGCGTCCGTAAGCGCCCGGACCCCGGCGGGGGTTAAACCCACTCGGTATTCGTTATCTTTTATCTCTTTTGGCAGGCCGACAATCACAGTTTTTCCTCCCCGGGATTAAACTAGGAAAATAGAAAGTTAGAAAACAGAATCTCAGATCCCAGATTTGAGATCTCAGATCCAGGAATCTGAGACGGATCATGGAACCAGCAGACTAGCCAATCGATTCCACCAGGTCTATCTGGGCACGTTGAAGTTTGCCGCTGTAATCGACATAGATCGATTTCCACTCGGTAAAAATGTCCAGCACCTGGGTGCCGGCTTCGCGATGCCCATTGCCCGTCGCCTTGGTTCCGCCAAACGGCAAATGCACTTCCGCGCCAATAGTCGAAGCGTTGACATAGAAGATGCCCGTATACATGTTCTGCATCGCCTGAAACGCGCGATTGACGTTGGACGTGTAAATCGACGCCGACAACCCATAGCGCACTCCGTTGGCTATCTCAACGGCTTCATCAAGCGACTTGGTCGGAATAACCGCGGTAACCGGACCGAATATCTCTTCCTGAGCGATGCGCATGTCAGGAGCCACGTCGGTGAAGACAGTGGGCTCAATGTAATAGCCGCGAGCGTAGTCGCCCTTGGTCAAACGCTTGCCGCCGGCTGCCAGGGTGGCGCCGTCTTCGTGCTGCCCAATGTCGATGTAACCCATGATTTTCCTGACGGCGTCAGCGTTGATCACCGGTCCGACGTCGGTCTTTGCATCAGCTCCATTACCCACCTTCAAAGCGCGCGTGCGTTCCACCAGCTTCTGGGAAAACTGTTTATAGACTTTCTTATGAACTACCAGCCGCGACGAAGCGGTGCAGCGTTGACCTGAAGTCCCAAACGCTCCCCACAAGGCTCCTTCGATTGCCAAGTCGATATCGGCATCATCCATCACGATGATGACGTTTTTGCCACCCATCTCAAGCGAGCAGATGGCATTGCGGTCGGCGCACGCTGAGGCAACGATGCGACCTGTTTCTGTGGATCCGGTAAAAGAGATGAGCCGCAGCGCTGGATGATTTGTGATAGCGGAACCGGCGTTGTCGCCGTAACCGGTCACCATGTTCACCACTCCGGGCGGAATGCCGGCTTCCTCACAAGCGTGGACCAGATTGTAGGTGGACAGTGGCGTGTCCTCGGCTGGTTTAAGAACAACGGTGTTGCCGCAGACCAGCGCGGGGATCAACTTCCACGAAGGGATTGCCATGGGAAAGTTCCATGGCGTAATCAATCCGCACAGACCGACGGGCTGGCGTACGCACATGGCGAATTTGTCGGGCATCTCAGCCGGGGTCGTAAACCCGTGCAGCCGCCGTCCCTCGCCTGCCGTATAGTATGTGCAGTCAATCGCTTCCTGAACATCGCCGCCGGCTTCGGTGAGGACCTTGCCCATTTCCCGGGTCATGTCCGCCGTATATTTTTCTTTGTTGCGGATCAGGATTTCGCCAAGGCGAAACAGAATTTCGGCTCGCTTGGGCGCTGGCGTGGAGCGCCATCCGTCGAAGGCCTGCTGGGCGGCATTAACTGCCGCATTTACGTCGTCACTGGTTGAGAGTGGGAACCGTCCGATAACGTCGTCAGTGTTCGCCGGATTAATGTTTTCAAACACTTCACCGGATTCACTCTGAACCCACTTGCCGCCAATGTAATTGTTGTAGGTTTTGACCGCCGGGCGCGCTGAGCGCGGCTGTTTCCTGGAGCCGTTTTTTGCGAGAGCTTTTTTTGCTTGAGCCATAAAAGATTTCAAGTTTCGAGTTCCAAGCTTCAGATTGACGATCACTTGAAACCGGAAACGCCCTATTGATAAGTAAACTGGACCATTCGGGTTGTTACCCGCACCGGATTTCGCGTATAGCGCGAGTATTGAATAACTACCGGATCACCCGGTTTCAAACCGTTAACCACGCGTTGGAAATCAGCCAGGGTCGTCACCGGGACACGGTTTATCCGCGTAATGACGTCGCCTTCGTTCAGAGCCTGGGCTCCACCTACCCTCACTTCCGCGGCCAGACCGTTGGGATCAACTTCCTTCAGGTAGAGGCCTCGCACTCCCGTCAGCCGCTTCTCGGTGATGAGCTGTTGCGTAAGCTCAGTCAGCGTGATTCCCAGACGCAGCGCGTTACCCTTGGGTTCCGGCTCCTTAGGTTTCGGCGGGGCTGCCTCGTCCGTAGCCTTTTCGAATACCTCAGGTGGAGGACGCTCGCCTAGCACGATGCTGGCCGTATGTTTCTCCAGCTTTCCATCGCGTTCACGCAGGAAGGTAAACGCCGCCGCCTCGCCCACCGGGCTGCCCGCCACCTTCTGAATCAAGTCCTGGGAGTTCGCAATCGGTTGACCGTTAAACTCGGTAATGATGTCGTTTGACTGCATGCCGGCTTTGGCGGCGGGTGTTGGTTGGTTATCTTTCGTTAGTTGGACGTCCATGATAATGGCGCCCCGGGCGTCGGTTAAGCCGTAGATCTTGGCAAACTCATCTCTTACTGACTCAAGGGTCACACCCAGATAACCGCGGCGAACCTTACCGCCCGAGACAATCTGGCGATAGACGAAGTTTGCTTCGGTGGCCGGCAATGCGAAACCAATCCCGTTGTAGTCGCCGGTCGAGGTTGCGATTTGCGAGTTGATACCAATCACCTCGCCGCGCATATTCACCAGCGGTCCGCCGCTGTTGCCGCGGTTAATGGCGGCATCGGTTTGCAGGAAACGCTGAAAGTTTGACAGTGAACCCGGTGTCTCGCGTTCCTTCTTGGAGATTATTCCGGCCGTGACGGTTTGCTCGAGGCCAAAGGGGGATCCCATGGCCAATACCCAATCACCTACCTGAGCCGAATTCGAGTCGCCCAAAGTGACCGTCGGCAAGTCGCGCGGAACATCGATCTTTACGACCGCGACGTCCGTCTCGTCATCTACGCCAATTACTCGGCCTCGATACTTTTCCCCGGACTGGAGGCCGATAATTATGCGCGCCGAGCCTTCAACCACATGTTCATTCGTCAGGATGTAGCCTTTGGGGCTAACGATAAAGCCGCTGCCGACGCCGCGAGTAGGGCGGCGGGCCTGACGCCGAAACATGTCTAGCAGCGGGTTCATCTGCTCATCTTTTTCGTCGAGGTCTTTCTCGGCAAGATCGGTAGTGGCGGCAATGGTTTCAATGTTGACGACTGCCGGTTCGACCCGCCGGGCAATCTCGGCAAACGAAGCCGAAAGTGCTTCCGGGGCGCGCGCTATCTGGAGTTCATTCTGCGCCACGGTGGGCCGGCCAGAGAGCATCGAGCCGATGCCCACACCTGCCAGCAGGCAGGCCGTACCCAGCCCGATGATCCAGACACGCAGCTTACGCAAAACTGCCTGCTCACTAACGGTTGTTTGGTTTTTGGCAAGGTCGAACATAAACACCACCTTCATAAACGCTGCTAGTCGGGGCCCCCCAGAAATGGCACTTAAGACAGTGACTATCGAGGTGCAAGTAGGAAGGGCTGAAGTATAACTAAAGGCTGGGTCAGGGGCAAAAGATCAGTTGGCGGGAGGCAGGAGCAGGAGGCAGCAGCAGGAGGCAGGAGCAGGAGGCAGGTTCCGCCAGTGATTCCCATAGGATTAATTTTCCATATGACATTTTTCATTTCTCATCTGTAATCGCCGGAAGATTGCGGAGTCATCGCTGGAATATTTCTGGAGTCATCGCTGGAAGAC
>DATKIS010000465.1:0-5832 GCA_035543975.1 Pyrinomonadaceae bacterium | reverse complement strand
CGTAACCGTGGCCCTCGCCAACGTACCTCGCGAAGAGGTGCCAAGCTACGGGGTGGTAGTCAGCGAACCTGACGGTCGGATAGTTGAGTTTCAGGAGAAGCCCACAGTCGCCGAAGCCAGAAGCACAACCGTAAACACCGGGATTTACATCTTCGATCCTGCAGTTATCGACTTCATCCCGGCGGGCCGGATATTCGATATCGGTAGCGAACTCTTCCCTGCTTTGATCCAACACGGCGCGGAGCTCTTCGGAGCGGAAATGCCTTTTCAGTGGTTGGATATCGGAAAGATCACCGACTACTTCCGGGTCACCCGGATGGCCGTGTCGGGCGAAGTAAATGGTCTGAGCGTACCAGGGACCGAGATAGCTCCAAACGTCCACGTCGGCTTGAACGTTCAGATCGATCTCAAGTCCTGCCACATCGCCGGGCCGGTTCATATAGGCGCGGGTTCCCGCATTGAACCGGGCACGACCATCATCGGTCCCACCGTCATTGGCCGCGGCTGCCTGATTCAAGCAGGTGCTCATGTCGAGAAGAGTATTTTGTTCGACTATACCTCAGTATCTGAACACGCGCGGCTCAATGAAATGATGGTCTGCGATGGCTATTTCACGGATTCCAGCGGCGCCTCTGTCGATCTGGCGAAGGCAGATATCGGATGGCTGTTGTCAGACTCCCGCGCTGAGCGCAAGTCGTTAACCTGGGAACAGGAAAACCTGGTCCAGATGCTTCAAGATTGGTAAACGTTCGTGGACCCCGGAGACAAAGGTATGCAGTTAGCGGAACCATTGGAACACCGAGTCGCATTTATCGAAGAGTTGTACCGGCGTTATGGTGCCGGCGGCAGCCGCGAACAACGCGCTCGTTTCCTGTTCATGAAATATTCGTCGATAGTCATCATTGGCGGCGCCCGCGCCTTAAAACGAACGCTTGATGTCGCCGGCTCGCTTGCCTTGTTGTTTTGCCTCTCGCCGCTCTTCCTTCTGATCGCAACTCTCATCAAGCTCACCGACCATGGTCAGATCCTGTTCTGGCAAACCCGGGTAGGACTCTGGGGTCGCGAGTTTCCCTTTCCCAAGTTTCGCTCAATGGTCGTGAATGCCGAGAAACTTAAAGACGCCTTAATGGAAACCAACGATCACGGCGAAAGTGTGACCTTTAAGATGAAGAACGATCCGCGCGTCACCTGGATCGGCAAGTTCATCCGGCGCGGCAGCATCGACGAACTGCCTCAACTATGGTGCGTCCTTAAAGGCGACATGTCGCTGGTTGGACCGCGTCCCCCGGTAATCCGGGAAGTGGCGCAGTACAGTCTGGCCGACCGCCGCCGCCTCGATGTGATGCCCGGTCTCACCTGTATCTGGCAGGTGAGCGGGCGCGGAGATATCCCTTTCCCGCAACAAGTCCAACTGGATGTTGACTACATCGAAGGCCAGAGTCTTTGGCTAGACATCAGCCTGTTGTTGAGAACTGTTCCCGCCGTACTGCTTGGCAAGGGGGCGTATTGAACGTGCAACTAAACGACGCCAGAAGCGAACGCGATGACGTCGCGGTCGATGTTTTGAGGGATGACCTCTACCGCAGATTCTCCGGAGCCGGGTTAAAGCGCCAACGCACGCGGAGGTTGTTTCAGGGTCTCGGTTGGACTCTGTTTGTGCAAACGCTCTCCGGCGTTCGCCGGGCGCTGGATCTGCTCGTAGCCGTAGTTCTCTTTCGCTTTTTGTCTCCGGTTATTGTCCTGACATTTCTTGTTCTCAAACTCAAGGGAGTTCCCACCAAGCGCACCCCGCGCGTAGGTCGCTTCTGCGAAGTCTTTGAGGAATTCTCATTTGCACTGCCGGATAGCCGGCTCGGTCGTGTCCTGACCAGGTTAAAGGTCCATCGGCTGCCAGTGCTGCTCAACATCGCCCGCGGCCACATGTCTTTCATTGGCCCCCGGGCGGTGAACCCGGGTGAGTTGAGTCCCCGCGAAAGGGCGGCGCGCCGTCGTTATGACGTGCGCCCAGGCCTGATTGGTCTTTGGTGGATAAGACAAAGAGGCAACGTCAACTTTGATAGCGAAGCGGAAATTGATTCCGAGTATGTCGAGTCGCGCAGCATCCGGGGTGACATCGGCCTTGGTTTTCGCGCGCTACCGGCCATGTTTTATGGCAAATCGCTGGTCGCCGCGGCCGACTCGATCAACATCCTGGGGATCGATGTGAACAACCTGACGATGACCGAAAGTATCGAGGACATTATGGGCCGTCTGGATGGACCCAACCAGGCTCAGGTCTGTTTTGTAAATGCTGACTGCGCCAATATTGCCTACCGCGACGCTGAATATACACGCGTGCTCACCAGGGCGCCGCTGACCTTGGCTGATGGCATCGGCATGAAGCTGGCCGGAAAACTGTTGGCTACCGAAATCAAACAGAATGTAAACGGCACTGATCTCTTTCCCCGCCTTTGCGACGCCTTACAAGGTACGAACAAAGGAATTTTCCTGCTGGGCGGACGGCCGGGAGTGGCCGAAAAGGTCAGTGGATGGATTCGCGAAACATACCCGGACGTAACGTTGAGCGGCCAACATCACGGTTATTTTTCGCCAGAGGAAGAAGAAAACGTCGTCAATCAGATCCGGGACTCAGGAGCAGCGATGTTATTGGTCGCATTCGGTGCTCCGCGCCAGGACACCTGGATCAACGCGCATCTGCAAGATACCGGCGTGAAGGTGGCAATGGGCGTCGGCGGTCTATTTGATTTCTACTCAGGTCAAATTTCGCGCGCGCCCCAATGGTTGCGTGAGATGGGTTTTGAGTGGCTGTATCGCTTCTATCAGGAACCGCGTCGGATGTGGAGGCGCTATTTCATCGGTAACGCAGTTTTCCTCACCCGAGTTTTGCAGGAACGAATAAAAAAGCCGCGCCCAGGCACCGAAGCTGCGCGCGCAGGAGTATAGAGCACATGAGAGCTATCGTAATCGCTACCGGTTATCAACCTGAGTCAACGACCTTCAGTGAAAGCATGCCCAGCATACTGCTGCCGCTCGTGGATCGTCCTTTCATCCAGCACGTCACTGAATACCTAATCGATCAGGGCGTGAACGAATTTGATTTCATCTTGAGTCAAGCGCCCGAACAGATTGAAACCCTGCTCGGCGACGGCAGGCGTTGGGGCAGCAGCTTCAACTTTCATCTGGCCAAAGATGCCCGCAATCCCTACCGTTTGTTGAGATCGATTGCCGGCAGCGCCACGGAACCGGCGCTGTTGGTCCACGCCGACCGTTTGCCGGCAATTTCACTGGCCAAAATAGAGCCGGCGACGACGCCCACAGTTTTTTGTTTTGAGGACGCAGAGGGGATCCAGAAATGGACCGGATGGGCATCGCTCGCTCCGGCGCAACTGGCGGAGCTTCCCGCTAACTACACCGACGACTGTGATCTTTTTGGCGCTTATTTAATGCTGTTCGCGCGTGATCATGGACGCCTGGTTGTGGTGGAGCCACCCTTAAGCGTTGAGCGTCCGGAGTTGCTGCTCGAAGCCCAGGGGAAGGTATTGAATAAGGAGTTTGCCGGCCTGATGCTGCAGGGGCGCGAATCTGATCCTGGTGTCTGGATTTCGCGAAATGTCAGTTTGCACCCAACCGCCCGCATCGTGGCCCCGGCCTTTATCGGCTCAAACTGCCGCATCGGCGCCGGAGTGCAGATTGGACCAAACGCCGCCATCGGCAGTGATTGCATTCTCGATAAGCGCTGCACTTTGGAAAACACGCTGGTGATGTCCGGGAGTTACGTCGGTGAAGCGTTGGAACTCGCCGAGGCCATCGTGGACAAGAATCGACTGCTCAATGTGCGGGTCGGCGTTGCGGTTTCAGTGGCTGACAGTTTCATTCTGGGAGGTCTGGCTGACAGGCACCTGGGACGCTTTGCCGCCCGCGTCGTCTCGCGAGGGGCAGCGGTCACTCTGCTGGCGCTCACCTGGCCCGTGCTGTTGCTGACGGCGCTCATCTTGAAACTAACGCGAACCGGACCGGTGCTTAACAAGATATCGGTAGTGCAACTGCCGGCCGCGACCGCGGAACACGACTGGCGCACTTTCGATCTTTGGAGTTTCCGAAGTTTGAAGGACCAGACGGCTCAGCCCCGAACGATCGGCTGCTCCGACTTGTTGCTGACGTTTCTGCCGGGCCTGGTCAACATCGCCCTCGGCCATTTGCATTTTGCCGGTGTGGCCCCGCGCAATCCGGATCAACTCAGGTCATTACCCCACGACTGGTTATCACTATATCTGCGCTCAAAGACAGGCCTGATCACCGAAGCTTATGTTCATCAGGGTGCTAACCCGGGTGCAGACGAGCTCTACGCGTCGGAAGCGTTCTATGCTGTTAGCTCGGGCCTGAAACATGATTTGCTATTGGTCTTGAAATATTTTGGCCGGATAGCCCGGGATTCATTCGTCCGTTCCGCTCACTCTCCAGTCACCGCCCAGAATCCAGTTCCCCAATACCCCTCACTTCCATGGAAGACTTAATTCTAAAACGCAGGTCAATCGAATTGGGCCACCTCGAATCGTGGCTGGGGCGTGGCCATGGCTCGTTCCATTTTGAGAACCTGAAACTCTTCACGACCTTCGTGCAGCGCAGCCTCGCTATCACCGGGCTGATGGCCCGTGGCGAGCGCAACGCACTGAGTCCAGTGGTGCGTAATCTGACTTTTGAGTTCCCTAACCTACCCCTGTCTTTTGACGGCTTCCGCATCCTGCATCTATCGGACATCCACGCCGATGCTCTAGCCGGGCTGGCGGAAACGATTTGCGATCAGGTGAGCCAGTTGGAAGTGGATTTGTGCGTTCTGACCGGGGACTACCGCTTCGAGGTTCACGGTCCCTGCCACAACGTCTACTACAACATGGAAAAGATTTTGCAGAGCATCCGTTCGGAACGCGGCATGGTCGGGATTCTTGGGAACCATGATTTTGCGGAGGAGGCCGTCGCCCTCGAACGCATGGGGGTCAAGATGCTCATCAACCATTCGCTGGAGTTAACCCAGGGGAATGAAAGCCTCTGGGTGGTTGGGCTCGACGATCCACATTACTACGGTTGCGACGATTTGCCTGGTGCGTTACGTGGTGTTCCGGACGATGCTTTCAAATTGTTGTTGGTCCACACGCCGGAGATTATCAAAGAGGCGGCGGCGGCAGGAGTGGATTTGTACCTTTGTGGCCACACTCATGGAGGCCAGATTTGTTTGCCGCTGATTGGCCCTCTGCTCACGAATGCCAACTGTGCGCGGAAGTACACCCGCGGCGCGTGGCAGTTTCAGAATGTCAAAGGTTATACGAACGTCGGAGTCGGATCATCCGGTGTCCCGGTCAGGTTTCATTGTCCGCCGGAAATCGCCGTCATCGAGTTACGCCGCAGTTAACGGCGAGCCGGAAATCGCGGATCGCGCCGATGCCGCCAACCTCAAGAACCAGTTTGGAGTCTTCAAATGTTCTCGCAAAAAAAAGAGGCTTCGGCTTCAACCACCAGGGCCGGAGTGATCAAGCAGCCGTCATGGAAACTTCCCTATCTGGCTCTCGCTGCCTTTGGCCTGCTGGCGGTCGGCCTGTCTCTCTATCTCGGCCACATGCTGATTGAGACGCACACTGCGGCGACCATTACCAATAAGCAATTGTCGGCACAGATGGCTGAGTATTCCGAA
The DNA here is from genome assembly GCA_035543975.1 of Pyrinomonadaceae bacterium. Lineage (GTDB taxonomy): Bacteria > Acidobacteriota > Blastocatellia > Pyrinomonadales > Pyrinomonadaceae > PSRF01. The sequence goes on along the minus strand of DATKIS010000465.1, from coordinate 146 downwards.
CTGCGTCGCCTCGCAATGGCTGTCAATGCGCCTGGCAACGACATCTTCACCACTCGCGATGTCACCGCCGAATCACGTAAGACCGTAGAGGCGCTCGCCGAGTTTAAGCAGGCCTTCGATCACGCGCGCAACTCGCTGTTCAATCA
>DATKIS010000464.1:0-6115 GCA_035543975.1 Pyrinomonadaceae bacterium | reverse complement strand
AGCGACCTCAGTCCCATCAGTACCTGTGGCCATGCTGCTCAGTATGTATGGCGCAACACTAGCTGACAGTCCGTTAAATGGCCCACCCTGAATAGTCACTCTGGGATAGGAGCCATCCGTGATTCCCTGAGTTTGTTGCATCCTGGTTAGGATGTTCCCGTCAAGTCCGATGAGTTGATTCATCGTGTAGCCTTCTGCAGCCAGTTCAGGAGGAGGCGAGTTTTGAATAATGAGCAGCTGGGGTCCGCTTGGCCGAGATGTTCTCAGAAATAACCTGTTAAAATCCGATGTCATCTTTTCGATTCCCGCAGCAGCTGCGTAAAACGCCTGAGTTCTCTTCAGGTCACTCCCGGCGATTTGGGACTCCTTCGAAACTACCGCCAGGACCGTGATAGCGATAGCGCTCAACATCCCGAGAATGAGAATCGAAGTGACCAACGCTGCGCCACTCTCCGACGAGCGCGCCCTGGAGGATTTCCTCGAAGGGGAATTGGGGGCTTTGAGGTTCATGGATCTCCTGGGAGGACTAAGGGGGAGTGACTAGCTGCCGGCGGCTGGCTGCTGAGTTCGCCTAAATTGCATGTTGCGGACGCTGGTACTGGTAGTCATCGTCATTTGCTGACGCTGACCATTTTGGAGGGTGTGGGGAGTTTCGACGGTAACGGTGACTTCCACCTGTCGTGTCTCAACTTGTTGTTGCGAAGTTGTTAATTGGTCCTGGGGCTGAATGATGTTTCCGCTGCCATCCCGCATGTTCAAGAAGTAACGAAACTGCAGACTTACGACGTGCTCGGCGATAACGCTCTCGACAAATCCCGCATTTCTGGTACCGAAGACACGTCTCATCAGTAAGCCATCCGAGTTCACGTAATAGTGAATGATCTTCATCCGGCAGAGTGATGCGGGTAGGGTTGCCCCCGCAGTGATTACGTCGAGCTGGTTACCGGTACCCACCGAATTGAGGCCGAATGTGTCGCCGGACCCGAACACTAACCTGGGTGTAGTCGTTCCAACGCCCACTCGATCCGTGACGGTGGCAAACATGCTTCCCGCAGCTGAAGAGATGAAATAGATCTCACCGGCGGCAAACTGATCGATGTCGGCGGGATCGACTGCCACAGAACCATCAATGGGGTTAATGGCCCCAGCCGCAAGGGTTATTGAAACGAAGTTTCGATCCATCTGCAGGATTGAGATTCGGTCCGTCAGCACCGGATTTGAGCGCACCGACACGAGCGGCACTGTACCCAGCACTCCGCTATTCGCTGAAACGTTATCGTCAGTCGTGATTAATCCCAGCTTGATGATGCCCGGTGTCGATGCATCGGTGATGGGATTGAGGGTCAGATAATTAGTAACAAATCCCTGCGGAACGCGGATCTCGCTTATGCTGTCGAGTCCGTCGCCGGTATTCATCAGGTCCCGATTAATGAATTCCTGTCCGGTTCGGGAACTCTGCTGACCATCGCTCATCTCCATTGAGGCCTTGCTGCTTTTTACGGAATCCCTCAGGAGCGCGAAAATAGCGCCTGTTACAACAATCATTACAGTGATTGCCACCACGACCTCGAGTAGCGAAAACCCACGTTCACAGTTTTTGTAATCAGGATGGTTCAAAAGAGAGGCGGCCTCCGAAAGGGACAGTTTAGGGGACGAAGGTGGTGGTACCGTTGTCGTTCAGATAACAAATCGCGACGAGTTGTCTCATCTGTCCGCTTGCCGGATAGTTGATGGTTACTTGAACTTTTTTTAAGGTCGAACTGAGCGAGCTGATTTGAATCTGACGCGTTACGCTCACGACCGCGAATGCCGGATTGGTAAAGTCATCTGAGGTTCCAAACTGATTGTCGGCTCCGGCGTCTATTAGATCGTCGGCGGTGCCAAAGATCCCATCCGGTCCAGGCTCAGTGGATACCTGTTGAGGTCCGGGCGGAAAGCCCCCGAAGGCTCTGGTTGCTCCCAAATTATTCACTTGTCCGACATTAGCGATCTGTCCAAAGGTCAACTGGCCGGAATTGCGCAGGGTCTCCATCTGCTCGAGCATTGAGACCGCCAACAGCTTGGTATTGGTTATTGCCCGTCCATGGTTGCCGGCGATCATGGCATAACCGAGAGCCGAAGCTACGGCCATCAAGCCAATCGTTAGCAGGGTGGCCGCAACCACCATCTCCAATAACGAAAAGCCGGAGTCTGATTTGCCGTCAGGTGGAGGATTGTTATTCAGTGTAGAGGTTTGCACTGCGGTCATACCTCCAGATTTTGATTCGTCCCGACGCCCCCATGACTGAAATCGCGGAAGCGGTACCCCGCCACGCGCGATTGTTGTAGATGTACATAGCAACGCCGACGGGATTGCCGCTCGCGTCAATTACTGAGCCGTCTGGCTGGAACGTCACGTTAAACTGGTTGTTTGTGAGTCCCGTCATCGCAATGCCATCTCCCAGGGCGGTGGTGGGCAGGCTGGTGGGAATTCCATAGGTGATCTCTGAGCTGTCCAATCCCCCTGCCGCGAGTGGAGTAGTGCTAAGTACGGTGCTGGCGACGGTGTTTGGATAGGATGGATCGGTGAACAGACCGGATCCGAGATTACTATTATGATCGATGATGGAAATCTGCTTTGTAGTGTTGTTGTATTGAAAAGTGAAGGCCTGACGCTGAGACATGGCGAGTTGGCGCGCGAGACGCATCTGGCTGAGTATCTCTCGGGTTACTCCAACCGACCGTGTCAGCCGGCGTTCTGAAATCAATTGAGGTATCGCGAGCGCGCTGAGCACACCGATAAGGGCCATGACAATCAGGGTTTCGATGATGGAGTAGCCTCTAAGGGGTCGAGGTTGATCCATAACCGCGCGACCGAAGTCATCGGCTGTATCTGTAACTGGACTGAGGGTGGCGTTACACAAGCGAATTACGTCCTGAGATTTTCAAGGGGCGGGGCGGTTACTACTTGGTGGCGGAGGGCTTGACGGCGGGGACTACGACTACATCTCCAGTCTCAGAAAACTTTATTGCGCTAGCTCCAGCGCTATTTGTTACGGTGATCGGCGCGGGGCTAACCGGCTGGTTCAGGGAATCTACGGTTTTCCCAAATCCATCAAAAATAAAGGATTTTGGGAAAGGCCCGGTGATCTCAATTCCTTGTTCCGCTGGCATGTTCATGACGAGCGGGATATCCAATTGATTATCGCCATCGGCATCGACCGCGATGCTATAGGATTTGCGATTGAACACCTTGACTTGAGCCATTTGATCGATATCCGTGACCTGGCGTCGCATTGAATCAAGGCGCGCTTTCTGAAGGTGTTTTGCGAAATCAACCGCTGTAGTTTGTCGATTGCTCGCGTCGTTTCCCCGAATAAGTTTGAGACAGACGAAACCGGCCACAACGCAAATCATAGCAACGACGATTAAGACTTCAACTGCCGAAATACCTGCCGAGCGGCTGAGCTGAGTGTATGTGTGAGAAGCGTCCATTCCTTATATCCGATTCGTGTGGCTCTTCATCTCTCCCGCCAAAGTCAGTGGTATTCTCTAATTCCCTTGATTGCGATCCCCAAGGTGTCCAACGCCTTATCTCTCCATGCGGAATCAAACCCCACAACGCTGTTGCCACCGCCGCTGATAGAAAAGGTTGGGGTTCCGAATCCGCTGCCAATCGCTCCATTAGGATCGAATTGGGCAACCACGACTGCCCCACGGATTACGCCGTTGCCGCCACCACTTCTCGTAAGCGTTCCTTTTCCCATCACCAGGAGAAGCCCTTCGAAATCAGTGGCCCCGTTTGTCACTAAATCTCCGGTAACAATCAGCAATCCACTGCCTTGATGATTCGCGCCCAAATCAACCGGCGCCCCGTTGTAGTTGTCAATGAAGGTGAACTTCGGGTTTGTCGTTGTGCCGAGACCCCCGGCAGCAACCGCCTCAGCTTTGGTAGAGAACAGCCGGCCCGAACCGACCGCTAACGCTCGCATTTCGGCGAGAAAGGCTCGGGCCGCATCGGCAGATTGCAAGAAGCTGGCGGAATTATCGGCGGTGATGGTACCGGCGGTATTGGGCTGAACCTGGGAGCTACTGTTCATTCCGTCGATCACGCTCTGTGCCGCGCCCTCATTTCCAGCGGTAACTGCAACGGCTGCGATAGCATCCTCCGATGGAATTGCCATATCTTCACCGGAGTAGTTGACCACCGCCGAATCCCCCAGATCCAGATTAATGGGCGGACCACCTGGAAGCGTGACAGCGCCTGGGACTTCAAAATTCGGCATGACGCCGGTGATTATCATTTCAAGGCGCTTAATTGCCCCTTTGGGGCCAAGGCCCTCAGACCGAATAAGGAGGCGCTTGGGTACGTAGGTAGCGTCGGTGGTTATCTTCCTGGAGGCGATGGGCCCTGGATCGTCAGGGTCACTGATGGTCACTTTAAAGGCTATCCCGGAACTAAGGGCATAGGTAGTTGTCAGAGGCACGCGCCAGTCGTTTGCGACCGATGGGTTCTGGTAAGAATAGTTCAGCCAGCCTGACAAACGCGCGATCGCAGAAGTCCCCGTTGTCAATGTGTCTCCGGTCTTGTTTGATAAAGCTGGAAGGGCTGCGGTCCGAAAGTTCATCGTCGTGCCCGCCAGTGAGGCGTCGGGTGCGACGTTCCCGCGCAAAACATTCAGTGTAGCCTCAATGCCCGCCTCAGCCGCGGAATAGGCCTGCATTTCAGCAGTCGCATCGATTGAGGTGGTAGTGGATAACGACGTAGAAGTCACTAATGCCATGCCGGCGGACAAAAGAAGGATCGAAATCAGGAGCGTTGTTATTAGCGCCGCGCCGCGTTCGCCATTCCGTCCTGCCCGTTCCTGATCATGTTGCGTTTCTATTTTCATAGGTCCCCTGAAAATCTAGTTCTTCCTTAATAGGTTGTGAGGTTTTGACTCTTGTTCCGCAGAGTGACATCTGACGAAAGTTGCATGGTGGTGGCCGGCTGGTATCCTGGAGAGCCCCGGGTGCCCACGGCGTCAAGATTTACGCTAACCGTAACCCGCACTCCGACTGCGTTAGCTACCTGAGATGGATCTGCACCAACATCCAGGGCGGTGTTTGTCGGGCTCCAATAAGTGATAGCGAGGTCGTCGATTCTGTTTGCGAGCACTGTTGCTTGAGAGCCTGTTGCAAACCTGTCGAAACGAACGAGATAGTTTTGGCCATTAGTAGTATCAACGACAAACTTGACGTCCTCGTTGGCACTCTCAATCGTAGTTGAGCCGTCAGTGAATCGATTCAAATTGGAACGCACCCGAATGCTTGAAGCATCGCTGTCTCCTACCACCAGCCCATTGCTCGATGGGTCGAATCCGTAACCTCCAATCGCTATCTCACGGGTCATAATATTGAGACCCCTCTGTACGTCTGCGATGGAATCAGTCCGCGCGTTCTCCCTGCTCCGGATCCGGAAGGATGTGGCAAGTAGCTTACTTGCCACACTCATGACAACGAGGGTGATTGCCATGGCAATCACAAGCTCCATTAATGAAAATCCTCCCTCGGACTTTCCTCTTAAATGTCTCTGGTTAAACATGCGCGTTGATTCCTTAAAGGTAGGGCTACCTTTCATCCGAGGATGAAAGGCTAGCCCTTGTACGGGCCCAAGCTGTTTGTAGATCTTATGGTTATCAAAGTAACGCCTCCAAAAACGCGTTGAACTGCGGTCAGTCCGCTGCCGCCAGCATTGGAACCGACGGAGTTAGAACCGCGCGGTGTCACTGCGACCGTAATTGTCTTTTGGGTGGAGTCGCCGGCGACCGTGTTGGCAATTGTGGTCACCACTGAATATGAGCGGCCGGCACTTATAACTGTTTTGTTTGCGCCGCCCGTTGCGGTCAAGGTTGCGTCCAGATTTGCAAATTGCGTATTGCGCAGCCGTTCCATCTGTTCTTGGGCCACAGCCATCGACAATTCCCGGTCTCGAGATCTCGTGTTGGTGCCCAGGGCGAAAATGAACATCGACGCCGCTCCAAGGCCGACGATCATCATCACAAGGAGGGCAACCGCAACTTCTAGGAGCGTAAAGCCCTGCTGAGCGCTCTTTCGGCCGCTCGGCATTGTCTTATCGGTACTTTTCATAGCCTCT
>DATKIS010000463.1:0-2127 GCA_035543975.1 Pyrinomonadaceae bacterium | reverse complement strand
GCGGCGCCGACCAAAGCGCCGTCAAGCCGGCGCGGACGAAAGCGCCGTCAGGCCGGCGCGAACGAAAGCGCCGTCAAGCCGGCGCGGACGAAAGCGCCGTCAAGCCGGCGCGAACGAAAGCGCCGTCAAGCCGGCGCACTCCAAAGAGCCGCCGCGTAGAGAATTGAGCAAGTATGGATCTGGGACTCACAGGAAAAGTTGCACTGGTGGCTGCCAGTAGTCGCGGGCTCGGGCGCGCCGTTGCCGAGGAACTCGCCGCGGAAGGAGCATCACTCGTCCTGTGCGCACGAAACGAAGAGGCGTTGGCCGCAACCAGGGAGGCCATTGTAAAGGAGACAGGGGCGCGCGTCGTTATAGTTACCGCTGATGTGGCGGTCGCCGGCGATGCCAAGCGGGTGGTTGACGCAGGCATCGAAGCCTTTGGACAAATCGATATCCTGATTACGAACGCTGGCGGCCCCCCAGCGGGCACGTTCGAAAGCATTACAACCGAACAGTGGGAAGCGGCGGTGCGTCTCACGCTCTACAGTGTTATTGAACTAACGCGTCAGGTTCTGCCCGGGATGAAGGAACGAGGTTGGGGTCGTATCCTAAACATCACTTCCATTGCCGTGAAACAACCGGTAGAGAACCTGATGCTCTCGAATAGCCTGCGTGCCGGCGTGACCGGTTTTGCGCGAACGCTGGCCAACGAAGTGGCTGCGTCTGGGATCACAGTCAATAACATCCTGCCAGGTTACACGCGCACTGAACGCGTCGAAGAACTGGCGTTGATGATGGCTGAAAAGCAGGGAATTAGCCCCGCTGATTTTAAGGGTAAATGGGAACGGGAAATACCAATGAAGCGGCTGGGCGAACCGCGCGAGTTTGCCGCCCTGGCCGCTTTCCTGGTTTCCGAACGCGCGAGCTACATAACTGGAACCTCAGTCCAGGTAGACGGCGGATGGATCCGAAGTCTGCTTTAACAATCTCACTCAACGTGCACTCCCCGATGCATCGCGATGCCGCGAGCTTTCATGACCACGTCGTCATCAATGACCTGAAGACCGGCATTCCACGCCGCGATTTCCTCCATCGGACGTCCCAGGGCCAGCGCGAGCTTTTCATCACTGGCTTCGAAGGCGCGATCGCGAAGCTTTCTTAAGATGCGGGCTGCTTTTTCCTGCCCGGTGCCACGATCATCGACGATGTGCTCGGGTACGTGTCGGCGCGCGCAGTCTTCTTTTTCACCACTCAAAACGCGGGAGAGTAAGTATGCGATAGCTGAACCAACACCGATACCAGCAACCACCAGACTAAGCCGCTGTAACCGCGACGGCCTGCCGTTTAGTGCTTTGGGAGTTTCTTCGTTGTACATGTTTGATACCCTTTCGACCCTCTGGATTTTGCACTGCGAACTCAGCAGACAGTCTGTTATGAAAACATGCACGCCCGTACTCCGGTCGCGATAAACTGTGCTTGTTCTATACGATTTCAAATAGTTCGCAAGTGCTGTTGTTGGAAGAAGCAATTCTTCGGCCAAGAGGAAGGCGCAGGCAGGAGGCAGGAGGCAGGAAGCAGGAGGCAGGAGCAGGACAAGTCTGTTGTTGCCTCAAGGTTCCTGGCATAGCATGCGAGCGGCCACGATGTCCACGCTGCCGGCAATGCCTGCGCTGCCGGCAATATTTGACCCTGCCCTAATTGCCCACTATCTTTTCTGCCCATGGACATCAACTTTGTAAATACTCCGAACGCCCCGGCACCGGGCGGTCACTACTCCCAAGCCGTCGTATGCAATGGCCTCGTCTTTGTCTCGGGCCAGCTTTCTATCGATCCGCAAACCCGGGAGAAGAAGTTGGGCTCGATCGAACAACAGACCGAGCAGGTGTTGCACAACGTCAGCGAGATTCTGAAGGCAGCGAACAGCGATTTGAGCCGAGTCTTGAAGATGACTGTCTACGTCTCGGACATTAAATACTGGGAAGCGGTGAACGAAGTTTATGCAAGGGTGCTGGGTGAGCACCGGCCCGCCCGCGCAGTGATACCCACCCGGGATCTTCACTATGGCTTCTTGATTGAGATAGACGCTATCGCGGCAACCTACGCTAATTCGGATTAACAGAAAGATGTTGGATGATGCCCTTCCAA
>DATKIS010000462.1:0-2454 GCA_035543975.1 Pyrinomonadaceae bacterium | reverse complement strand
TGAAACGTCCCAACCACGTCTCCCACCACGGTCAGTTTCGGAGATGAATCCGCGCGGGCGATGCCAAAGTCGAGGAGTTTCACCTCTCCACCGGCCGTGATCTTGATGTTGTTTGACTTGATATCGCGGTGGATTATGCCGTTGCTGTGGATATAGGCCACACCCTCGACTATGCCCCGAAAGATGCGTAACGCGTCCGGCGCCGCCATGCGTCCGGCAAACCGGATGTGCTCATCAAGCGACTGGCCATCCACATATTCCATCACGATACACATCTGCCCTGACGCTTCGATAAAGTCATGCAGCGTGGCTATGCGGGGATGATGAAGGCGCGCGTGGAGGCGAGCTTCGTTGTTAAAACGTTCGATAAGGTGGGGCGTGCGATCTCCCTGGCTGAGGACCTTGATCGCGACGACGCGGCCGAGCTTGAGGTGGATGGCGCGGTAGACCTCTCCCATTCCGCCCGCGCCCACAAAGTCTACCAGGCGATAATCGCCGATCGACGTATTTAGTAAGACACCCGATCTCATGATCTAACCAACCAAGAGCCAGCCCGCGCGAGCGGGCGATAGCGTAGAGCCTGGGGTGGAGCGGAGCGGAACCCCAGGGAAAACCGCGAAGTAGGAGATCCCCAGCCCGCGGGAGCGGGCGACAGACTAAAGTGCCGCGCAACGGAGCCTCTGAAACAGCGGAGTTAAGAGGCCGCAGCCTGTGGTAATTGGCGACCGACCAGAGCTCACAACCTCTGTCGCCCGCTGCCGCGGGCTAGCGTTCTCCTCGTAACCATAAACCTGGGGTTTCGCTCCGCTCCACCCCAGGCTTTATGCTACCGCCCGCTACCGCGGGCTGGGACTCGGCCTTCTCTTGCGGACTTCTCTCCACCAGCAAGACACCCAGGCTTGTACGGCGCACTGGTTTTACTTAATCACCTGCGTCACTCCCATCAGTTCCTTCCCATACTTGATCGGTACCGCGCCCGAGGCCTGGAAATCCCCGCCGGGTATTCCATAGGTGTAGAGCGCCACGACGCGTCCCTGGGAATCGAAGACTGGGCCGCCGCTATTACCGCCGCCAGTCGAATTGATGTTCAGTTGGTAAATGTCGCCAATCGTACTGATGACGGTGTCTTTACCTGAAAGAGGATCCTTGCCGGGTACCGGCTCCTGCCCACGGACCACGCGCGAAATGTTACCCACGCTCAAGGTTGGATCCGGAATGACACCCACTTGCTGCGGCACTGCCGCCGACCTAAACGTCCTCGTATCGATGACGGTAATGAGCGGTGGAGATCCGCCGGGGTAACCCAGCACCACCATGGGATCACCAATCTTGGCCGTATCGTAATTGTCGTTTAGTTCGACTTTTCTGAGTGGTTCGGGAATCGATATTTTGATCATCGCCACGTCGTGCCGGTCAGAGGTACGCACCAACGTCGCCGGGATGCGGAGCTCCGTCTTCTGGAAGGTCACGTTGAGGGCATCGTTTCTGCCGAGCACGGCGCCCTGACCCAGTTGCGATCCGCCAAACTGTTCAGTTTCAGCCGGCACCCAGGCTTGTTCGCCGATAACGAACGGAGTGCCGTCCTGGCGCATCATCGGGCTGCCATCCTCGTTAACAATCACGGCCGGCCACGCGAAACCCTGCCAGCCCTGATACCGAGCTTGCCAGGTCGCCGCCACGTGACGGTTCGTCAGAATGAATCCGTCAGTAGTGACGCAGAAACCCGAACCAGTATGGGAACTGCCGACGGGCCAGACCACGTTATTGGCGCTGTCGGTAGTCAGGTAAGGCTCGAGCTTGTTGCCGCCAACCACTTTCCAGGCAGCAACCCAACTTCTTTGGTCGCCCACGATTGGCTGCAGCCGGCCCTTCGCATCCTTGTAACGGTTGGGGACAAACTTGAAGAAGAGTGGATTTCCCGACTTGGCGTGAATGAACTGCCACGTAACTTGAATATAGACGGTAGCGGGAGCCGCCATTTCCGCGATCTCACCGGGCGTTAAGGCAGCCGTTCTGGTCTTAACTTCGCCCAGTCCCCCGCCCAGCCGGGCCAACTCTTCGCTGGTCTTCTTTCCTTCCTGGGAGGCGAGTGCGGCGTCACTCCGCGATTTAATGAACAAGCCGGCCGCAACCGCAGCGATGATCAGGACCAGCGCCCCGGCGGCGATATACATCTTCGTGTGCGACTCGCTCTTGTTCTTCGCGATCATCCGCTCCACAGTGGCCTTGCCGATGGCGGTCTTCTGCATGTCAGCCGAACTGGCGCCGGTCGCTGCGCTGGAGGCCGCCGTCCCCACGCGCGTCTGTGGCGTGGCTGATTGGCTAACCGCCCCGGAACTATCAACCCGCGTCGGGCGCACCAGCCCAGCCGGTCGAGGTTCGATATCAAACTGAAACTCCGGCCCGCCGGCGCCAAACTGAACTACGTCCCCCGGTCCGATTCTGGTTGACCCA
>DATKIS010000461.1:0-5030 GCA_035543975.1 Pyrinomonadaceae bacterium | reverse complement strand
ATTACAAATAAACGAGACTAAAAATCCGACCAGAACCGCTAAATTTAGCACTCTGTGTAGATGAGTGCTAAGGATAAAGCGGCACGCGATCAAATGTCAACTTTGCCTAACCTTGGTTTCGAGGATTGGTTCTTCTGACTTGATCCCAGCCGCTCAGCGCGTGCCGCCTTTGGCTGTACGGGCTAGAGGCACAGTTGCTTTTTGATAGGCGGCAACTCTCTTTGACACGGTATTGCGATGCACTCCAAGAGCTTTGGCTGTGTTGGAAAGGTGTTCGTGATTTCGGGTGAGGGCTTTCTTAATGTAAAGCTTTTCGAACTCGCGCAATGCCTCTTCGAGTAGGATATGTCCGTCCAACATCTCTTCGATCAGGGCCTCGAGGCGGACGCGCATGTTCATTGGTACTCCAGTAAACGAGCTTACGGAACATCACAGAGTTTTGCCAGTTAGGAGCCGATAAGCCTCTAAATAGCGCAAGGTGGTGGCATTTGCCACTTCAGGAGGAAGTGGTGGAGCTGGAGGCCGCTTGTCCCAGCTCAGCGTCTCCAGATAGTCGCGGACAAATTGTTTGTCAAAAGAGGGCTGGGATTTCCCGGGGCTATAGCTTTCGGCCGGCCAAAACCGCGAGGAATCTGGCGTCAATGCTTCATCGACCAGGATGATTTCACCGTTCTTATCTCGTCCAAATTCGAACTTGGTGTCCGCGATAATTATTCCACGGCTCCGAGCGTAATCTCTGGCTGCCTGATAGAGCGTAAGCGAAATTTGACGAAGGTGGTTCGCCGTCTCAACACCGATTATCTCCTGCACCTGTTGCTCGCTTATGTTCTCATCGTGACCTTCTTCCGCTTTTGTTGACGGCGTGAATATCGGCTCTTGTAGTTCGGCCGATTCAGCGAGGTTATCAGGCAGTTTATGACCGCAGACTTCACCCGTTCGCAGGTAATCTTTCCAGCCGGATCCAACCAGGTATCCTCTCACGACACATTCAACCGGAAAAACATCAGCTCTTCGCGCGAGCATTGACCGATTCCTAATGTTTTCCGCACGACCGACGACTGGGGGCATGTCTTCAATATTTGTGGTGACGAGATGATTCGGGACGACCTGACGGAGCTTGTCAAACCAGAACTTCGATAGTGATGTCAGGACTTCGCCTTTGCGGGCTATAGCGGTTGGCAAAATGCAGTCAAAAGCCGAGATGCGATCCGTGGCGACGATTAAGAGATGTTCCTCGTCTATTTCATAGACATCGCGGACTTTTCCGCGTTTTACTAACTTCAAATCTGAAAGGGACGTTTGGAGTAAAGCAGCAGCGTAGGTCATTCTAGGTTAATTATTCCTTGAAGTTCGAATTACAGGTTGTTATGTGAAGCCGGATTCTGCTCGCGGACGGAAGCTTTGTCAAGAATGCTACGGTTTTAAGTTCCGACACACCAATTATTTCACCTGAATAGTTTGGGGCCTGGCGTCCAGAGTGGAGGCTTGAAGTCGACTCAGCCTGCTCGAAGCATGCGGGGAAGCGATGTCGGTCTGGCGACGCTTTCCTGTAGATTCATATTCGGCTGCACTCAGATTTGCTGGAGGGACACCTTCGCTGCTTCCGTGGATAGGTTGGTCACTCCGATATCAATATTAGCTGAATGGTGCTGTTTTAAGGGCCTTTTGTGGTCGCGGAATTGCGCTTGGAAAACTTAAGGCTTGAGTTTGAATACTTACTCCTGTAGTATTCTTTCGCCCGAGTGGCGTCGTCTCCATTGGTGCCAGACCTCCGAACTCCTGCATGTCAGTTCCAATGAGTCATTACCGATGACAATTACCGCTACTGACAGACAGAAAACTTCCAAAGACAATCACACGTCCGAACCAAGTGAGCGCAAGATCTCTTTACTTGTCGTCGAGGACGACGAAAACATTTCGAGCGCTATTAGCGAGTATTTCTCCCGTGCAGGTTACAACGTGAAAACAGCAGAGGATGGCTTGATGGGTGTCAGGGCAGCGCTCGATGATCCTCCAGATGCCGTTGTTTTGGACTTAATGTTGCCAAAAATGGACGGTTTGGCTGTTTGTAGGGAGCTTAGAGAGAAAGTGAATTACCTCCCGATTCTGATGCTGACAGCAAAAGATGACGTTGTTGACAAAGTCTTGGGACTGGAAATGGGCGCGGATGATTACATCACCAAACCCTTTAGCTTACGTGAACTCGAAGCCCGAATTAAGTCTGTGCTCCGTCGAAGCAGAACCGCTTCGAGTAGCGATGGATCAAAAGATGAGGCTCCCATCGTTCGAGGTAGGCTGCGTATCGATCCGGCACGACGAGAAGTTACAATTGGAGAACGTCAAGTGGATCTGACTCCAAAAGAGTTCGATCTTTTGCGGCTCTTCGCAGCGAACCCGGGTAGGGTCTTCCCCCGCAAATACCTGCTAGAAAAAATCTGGGACTATTCCTATGAAGGCTATGATCGGACAATTGATTCACACATCAACCGATTACGAGCCAAGATCGAAGAGAACCCGGAAAACCCTCAAATGGTCCTGACCGTATGGGGAATTGGCTACAAGTTTAGCGACGAACAATAGTCCTGATTCGTCATCTAGCCCAACGCCAATAGCAGTCTCCCGTTGACAGACCTGACCTTCCTAGTCCGGACAAGGCTCCAAGCTTCAACAACTCCGGCGCAAACTTCATCATGAAGAACTTTCTAAAATCTTCGGCGATCCTATGCTTTTGCCGCCGAGCCTCCATCCTCAAGGCTTACGTCAGACTGGCCGCGCTAATGACCGTATCTTGCGTAGGTATCGCCGCGATTTCTCTTCTTGTTTCGCATGCGCAGAAGTTGGAGAGTCCTATCACGGTTAAGAATGTCTCATCTCAGGGATCTATGGGTGGGACAGTTGTATCGATTGCAGCAGACGGCTCGCTGGGGAGAGCGCAGACTTGGCAGGACGCTGAAGGCTACCACGTAGTTCTTCCCAACACCGTTACTGGTGATTCGTTAAAAACGGGTCGCGGGGTGAAAGTTCGACGAGTCGGCGATTCAGTTGAGTTGCTGCTCCAAACGAAACCGGGTACACGCGTTAGTGTTGAGGGTGGTCACAATCAACTAAACTTCGTGATTGACGGTAAACTGGATCCATGGCCCTCGGTAGACTCCGAAGCTCGGTCCCGTGTCAATTCAAATGGCGGGAGCCGAAGTCCCGACGAGTCTCAGAATCTAAATCGAGGTCAAAGTGGTGCCGTAGCCCCGCGGGCTTCGTCGAGCGCTGCCAGTCTCCCAAACAATTCGCGACCGTTGGCTATCGGGATCGGTCAGACAGCACCGACCCTCGGTGCACCGAAGCACGAATCAGGTCCACCGCTAATCAGTCCAAACGACATCATCGCCCAGAAACATACTCCCGTTCCGGATCCCGTCGCTTCAGAAATAAAGATCCAAGATGAGGATGAAGGATTGATGGCGTCCGTTTTTTCGGGGACGAGCGTCTTGATATTAATATCTCTGGGACTTTTTGGATTACTCGTGTCACGAAGGTTTCACTCGAAGCAGGCAACTGCAAAGACCGCCTCAGTTTCTGACAAAGCTGAGTTGTTCGATTCGGATGGCTTGGAAGCGGTAAGCAACGCCGCAGGCGACGCGGTCAGGGAACAAAGAGGAAGAAGTTTAGCTAAGTCAGGTCAGGCCACCCCTGCGAACGCCCCAACTCGTCCATCCGTCGCGCGTTTGCAAGTTGCTGGCCCAACTTCGTTATATGGAGCGTACCGGATAGATCAAGAAGTCGGAAAACTACTACTGGGCCAGCCCCACCGAACCGACGTTCTTGGCTCACGCGCTATCGATGATCGACGAGCCATAGAGACTTCCCTGATAAAGGGCATCAGCTCAGCCAATCTGGAAGAAAAGGCCCAACAGAGAGCCCGAGAGGCGCTTGAAGAGTATGGATTTGTTGCGCGACAGTGCGCGGCCCTCCTGCTCGCACCAGATGCTTTTGAACGCACGTCAGCAGCTCGCACTCTAGGCGAGATCAAGTCGCCGGCGGCATTGCCTTTTCTGCTCGAGGGTCTTTACGACTCGGAGTCGATCGTACGCAATCAGGTTGTGTTGAGCATTGGCGAACTAAAACTTCCATCTGCCATAGGAGCTTTGCTCGACATTGCGAGAATGCATCCGGACGTGCCCAGCGCGCTCTTGAGCCGCACCTTGAGCGCCTGCTCGGTAGAAGGCCTGGACTTTTTCGATGCGATCTCCCCGGAACCTTCGTTGCTGGGCTCTGGCTTCGGAAAGATAATTGATGAAATCACTCACCTTGAACCTGCGTCCTCAGTAGAAGATCTTCCGGAGAGCACCGATGATGAACGGTTTGGGCAAGCCCTTTTACTACTCGAGAGTAAAGATGTCCAGATGCGATCTGAAGCCTTGAAGACCCTGGTGCAGTTTCGGGTCCAGAGTGCTGTAGACGCTATCAGCAAGGTTGCCCGCAATGATACGGAGCCGAACCTTCGTTCGTCGGCCATCTCAACTCTTGGCAACATCAATCACGAATCGGTCTTCCCGGCAGTCTTGATCGGCATGGCGGATGACTCTCGCGAAGTTAGAGCCTCTGCGGCGCGTTCCTTGAATCGCCTTAGCTTTGACCGTGCCGACGCTTATGTTCGTGTACTCGAAAATAACGATGAGGACACGGTACGCAACGTAGCGAGAGCCTGTTTGCAGGCCGGAATCGTTTCGCAGAATCTGGACCGACTTTCTAGTAGCGATCATCGCCAGGCTTACGAGACATTCACGCTGATTTGCTTGTTGACGCAAGCAAATATGAACGAACCTGTTTTGAACGCAATCACAGTCCATCCAAACATGGATGTCAGGCTAAAAGTCGTGCATTTACTGGCCTGTACCGGGCACCCCGCCACCGTCAATCAATTGAGAGACCTGGCAGTAACAGACGGTATCGGCGAAGAGGTCAAAACTGCCATACTGGAAGCGATCTACAAACTGGAGCAGGCCAAGTCCGCCGAGGCCGAGACTCCGGCG
>DATKIS010000460.1:0-2382 GCA_035543975.1 Pyrinomonadaceae bacterium | reverse complement strand
CGATCTCCGCAACAGCCCGCTTGGATTTAGAGTAACGCGAGAAGGCCTCCCCGGCGGCGTCTGGCAAAGTCATTTGTTCGCCAACTTCGACTTCAATTGTAGGACTACCTTCAGCGTAGTAGTCGGTCAAGGTCACCTTGTTGCCGTTTCTCGCGGCTGTCGCAATGTTGGCGAGGATGAGATCCCCCAGGCGCTTGTGGCCGTCAGGATTACCGTGCGCGGCAATGTCATTCTCGAGATTTGCTTTTAGTTTTCTCCGTTTGCTTGCTTCTTTACGCAAGTTAGCGGACAAGGCCCCAGCGATCCTTTCAAACTCGTTTTCGGAAGCAAGGTACCGGTAGTATTCATCGGCAGCCTCCGACAGGGTTGGGAAATCGCCTCGGGTTAGACGGGACTCCTCGGAAACCTGTTGAGCCTGGGGAGCCGGTGGTTGATAAGACTCGCCTAACTGTTGACCGTCACCGCGCGGCGCACGCAGCGCGTGGGTAATCCGGCCCGAAGCCTCGAGCAAAAAGAGATTTGCCGAGCGGCCGGTTAGCTGAGCTATCAGCTCTCGAACCTGGGAATCGCCCAGGTCATCGGTGACGTCGAAAGAAAGCCTGATGACCCGCTCATCGGCATCCTTAGTAATGGATAGCAATTTACCCCCACCCAAACTGGCCCGCAGGGCCTGGCCGAAATGGGAAAGGGACAGAGACTGTTTTTCTAACTCTCGGGTGCTGCGCTTAATCAAATAGAGGCGAGGCGCCGCTGGTTCCGCGCTTATGAAAAGAAAACCGTCACTTTTCAACCCGAAATCGATGACGAAGGAAGAGTCGGACAACTGGAAGATTTTGCCCAAGAACCGGTCCCGCAAGAGGCTGGCGGACTCTTCAACAAACTCTTTTAATGTGGCCTGATGCACTTACTGAAGCGTCCTCTCTCTTTGACTTGGGCTGAAACAAAAAGGGCTCTGCTCTGGCTTCAGAGCAGAGCCGAGTCAATTCGGTTAGGGAAGGTCAGACTCGAACGACAGCCGTGCGGGTGAAACGATCGTGAGGCGCGCGCCTTTCCTCGTTAACGAAAGTGTAGCAGAGGGCAATTCCAGCCGACGCCAGCGAGAGCAAGTAGAGAAACGCCCGGGCGGCGGATTGTCCACCGGTGGGAATCAGGCCTGTTCTGTTGTCGACCACTCGAAGCGAGAAAGCCTTCATTCCCAGTGTTCGCCCAGTGAACGCTGTCGAGATCGTAAGATATAGAAAGCACATTGTGACAAAAGTACCGGCAGCAAACATCAGCGTGCGCGGTTCCTGCCATTTCAGATCTGTCAGCTTAACCAGTGCAACCACCGGCGACGAAAGCAGGCCAACAACGGCCAGATCTAAGATGCCGCTGAGAACGCGGTAAAAGACCGGGGCCGAGCGCCTCTCGGGAATATCTACGATCGTTACCGGAATCGAGTCGAGGTAGTTAAGGGCTGGGTCGTTAAGATCACCTATTAGTCGTCGAGGTTTTTTGGCAAGCTGCTGCGGTGGCGCAGCAACGGTTTCTACGGCCTCTGTGGGCAGTTCCGCGTTCTCTATTTCTGAAACCGCAAGGGTCGGTGAATCCAAGGGCGCTGCCTCTATGGGAGGGATATCCACTGAAGGGGACTCCTCAGCAGTCATCTCAGTCGTTACCTGTCGTGGCACGACGGCGAGTTTGTGGACTCTTTCCGGTCCGGCTGAAGGTGGCGCTGACTCTTCCTGAGGGACCGCGTCATCACTTATGTGGAGGTCCGAACGTCCCGCCTCGAATCCAAGTTCGGGCTGCTCGTCATAAGCCAGCATCGTGGCCACAGCGGCATTGCCGGCGTAACGCGCGTGGGCGTGGGCCCGCTCAATACGCTGCAAAGCCGCCACAACTATCGGATTTACCGGGGGTGCCTCGGTTCGAGGGATGAGTTCAAGCAGGTGAACTCTAGATTCCAGGTCATTTAAGTCCAGATCAGTTTCCCCGGCCTCGATCAACGCTTCTCTTGCTTTTCTCTCCTGAACCTCACGGACACGTTCGCCTAACTCTTTGCGCCACTGAGGGATTGAGTTTTTGACCCCGGGAAACTCGATCAGCGAGCGAGCAGATCGCGGCTGAGGGCCGCTGCTGGTTAGGGCTGGTTCTTCCAAAATTTGGGTTTCGAGTTCTCCGTCAAAATCCAGTGACTGAGTGTCATGGACGGTACCGCATTCCAAGCAGTTCAACGCCTGCTGCTGCGTGATCGCACCACACGAGGGACATCGCATACTAAGCTGCCTCCGAACGGGAAGGAGTTAACTATCAGCTCCGGCACTGCAATGTAATGGTAACGTCGCGGAGTCGCCGCACTGGTGATCCCGCTAAACCGTGACAAACCTATATGTCGTCGGC
>DATKIS010000459.1:0-2265 GCA_035543975.1 Pyrinomonadaceae bacterium | reverse complement strand
ACCAACTGGAATGCCCAGAGTAATGGCGTTCGAACCCGGCCGATTGAGGCCTGTCCCACCCGGGGCGGTGTTGATGCGCCTGCGCTATTTGGCTGCGATCTAAAGAGGGCCTATCAAAGTTTCCGTAACGCTAAGCCAGGTGAGACTGGAGATCGAAACGTCTTCCGCACTCCGGGCTATGTGGTGCTGGATATGGGAATGAGTAAGTCCTTCACCATGCCCTGGCACGAGGGCCACAAGCTTGACCTTCGTTTCGAGGCCTTCAACCTAACTAATACTCAGCGGATGGGTGCCCTGGTCGGTGGACGCACCGGTTATGGGCTGGTCATCGATCCTCAGGTCGCAACTCCGCCACCAAACTGGTCAAACTTCGGCGCCATTCAAGGTGACCGTCGAGTGATGCAGTTTGGTTTCAGGTATGAGTTCTAAGACCGTGGTCTGAAGCAGCTAAAAGAAGCGGGCCGGGATTACCTCGGTCCGCTTTTTATCATCCGAATGAGGTTGGCCGATCCCGGATCTTGGTAGATTGATCGAAAGTTAATGATATTCTGCACCTACGTTCGCTGCATTCATCAGGAGAGAATTCCATGTCAAGGTATTTGACCGCCGCCAAATTCCGACCCGCATTCTTAATCATTCAAACGATCATACTTTGCGGCTTGATTTGTGAAACCGGCTGGGCGCAGGCGAGTACGCAGACACTTTTCGGTGACTTCAAGGTAAACGAGACGGGAGTAGAAACTCCGACAAAGCCTCTGAGCTATCAGCTGGTTCTCTACGCCGATAGTGGTGTTATCGCCGCCCGGCAGACCATTTCAAACGGTGGCCGCTATCGCTTCATGAACCTGCCTAACGGAGTCTTCTATTTGGCAGTGGAGCACGAGAACAGCGAAATCGCGCGCTTTCGGGTCGAACTTCTGCGTTCTTACTATAAAGCCGATTTCCGCCAGGACATTGAACTCGAGTGGCGCTCGATTCTGGACAGTAAACATCCGAAGCCGGCCAATATCTCTGCGGAAGATAATTACGTTCGTACTTCGCCAAACCAGCAACGATTTGAGAAAGCCAAGCAGGCCGCGGATGCCAGGAAGAACGATGAAGCCGTCATTCTCTTTAAGAATCTGCTAACCGAAGATCAGAATGACTTTCAGGCCTGGACGGAACTGGGCACGGCCTACCTCGCCCAAAACAACCTCACTGAATCGGAGAAAGCTTATGTGGAAGCTACTCGATT
Organism: Pyrinomonadaceae bacterium; assembly: GCA_035543975.1. Taxonomy (GTDB): domain Bacteria; phylum Acidobacteriota; class Blastocatellia; order Pyrinomonadales; family Pyrinomonadaceae; genus PSRF01. Next base: position 1,031 of record DATKIS010000459.1, on the reverse strand, counting down.
GAATCCCAAGTTTTTTTTGGGGCAACTGAATCTTGGCCGCCTGCGGATCCTTCAGAAAAACTTTGAAGGAGCGATTGCGGCCTTAACCGAGGCTCTTGGCATCAAGCCGGAGTCGGCTCTCGCAAACTACTATCTTGGCGAAAGCTATCTTCAGATCAGGAAGGGTTCAAAAGCCGTTGGCTATCTAAACGAGGCGCTCCGGTTGGATCCGGTTGGCCGTGCCGAGGCACATCTGCGACTGGCTGCACTCTACGACGGGGCAGGCTTAAAAGAGAAAGCCGTCACTGAATACGAAGAATTCCTGAAGAAGAAGCCCGGTTACGCCGACAAAAAGAAGCTCGAACAATACATCGCACAAAATAAGAAAAAGTAATTAGATGGCCTTTCGCTTCGCGGTCTCCCAGATTCGACAACTGAGCCAAGCCCTCATCATTGCGCTCTCGTTCTGTCTCCTCGTCTCGTTATTGACGCCGGCCCAGACGTCTTCGAGTGTTCGATTGTCCCCAAAACCTAAACTGGTCGCGATTCTTGGCGCCACCTTGATCGATGGTTCGGGACGGTCTCCAGTCAAAGACTCCATCGTCATCATTCGCGGAGACTCTATTGAAGCTGTTGGCAAGCGGGGTCAAATAAAGGTTCCGGCTGCGGCCGAGATAATCGACGCCCGCACGCTGGTTCTGGCTCCCGGCTTCATCGATGCCCACAGTCACGCCGAACGCGGGTTGCGTTTGAACCCGGCGGCCGAAACCCAGGTTTCCCAGGGAATCACCACGATTGCCGCCGGCCAGGATGGTGGCTCCGCCTTCCCGGTGGGCGAGTCTCTCAAGAGGCTGGATCAGGCTCCTGCGGCGCTAAACGTTTTTACTTTTGTCGGTCACGCAACCGTACGTTCAAAAGTGATGGGTGAAGATACCGACCGCACAGCTACTCAAACGGAAATTGAGCAGATGAAATCTCTGGTGGACCAGGGAATGCACGATGGCGCCTTCGGTCTGTCCAGCGGGTTGGAATACGAAACTGGCAAGCCTGCC
>DATKIS010000458.1:0-4732 GCA_035543975.1 Pyrinomonadaceae bacterium | reverse complement strand
GTGACGATTTGCCATTCGCGCACGCGTGACCTCGAAGCCGTTACCCGGCAAGCCGACCTGCTGATCGTGGCCATCGGGCGTCCTGGGTTTGTGGGCGGCGAGCACATCAAGCCGGGTGCCACGGTCATCGATGTAGGTATGAACAGACTAACCGACGAAGCTACTGTCCGGGGGCTGTTTGGAGAGGATGCGGAGAAGCGGTTGGAGACGATTTCCCGGCGCGGCTACACGCTGGTGGGTGACGTAAATCCTTTTGAAGCGGACGAGGTCGCGGGACTGCGGACGCCGGTCCCGGGCGGGGTTGGTTTGCTGACGGTGGCAATGTTGATGCGGAATACGGTGAAGGCGGCGAAGCTCCGGCGAGGATTGGAATAGGTCGTATAGAACTCTCAACGTTGAATCGATGCTTCTAATTGGCTTAACAGGATCCATCGCCGTCGGAAAGTCGTTTGTGGCCGGCGTTCTCGCTGAGCTTGGTTGCCGTGTGATCGACGCCGATGACACAGCCCGGGAAGTAGTGGCGCCCGGTTCGACAGGGTTGGACAAAGTAGTTGCTGAATTTGGAACTGAGGTTCTCCTGTCGGATGGCTCGCTCGACCGCCTAAAGCTCGGCGCCCTAGTCTTTGAAAATGGGGACAGGCGTGCAACCTTGAACTCGATACTGCATCCCTTAATCATCGCGCGGCAGGACGAACACGTGCGCGAGTGGGAGGCCCAGGACCCCAATGGAATTGCTGTTATCGATGCAGCTCTCATGATTGAGTCAGGCGGCTACAAACGCTTTGACAAAGTTATCGTTGTATATTGTCGTCCGGAAGTGCAGCTTGAACGCCTAATGACACGAAATAACCTGGGTCTAGACGAAGCGACCAAGAGGATTGCCGCGCAGATGTCGCAAGACGAGAAGAAGAAGTTTGCTGACTATTTGATAGACACGTCCAATGGATTTGAATCGGCGCGCCACCAAACGGAGGATGTGTACCGTAAACTCAGGACTGAAATGTCCGACACACTTTATTAGTTTGTCGTTGGTGACGGTGAAGGCCGCCTCCAAAGCCATCGAAGTTAGAAAGAGTGGACTGGAATCGCTTTTGCTCTGTCGTCGGTGGAGGTCACTTCCCGAGTCAGCGACAAACTGAAGTGTGTCGGACATACAGTTCAATGAATCGATGAAACTAACCAGGATCCCGTTCCCCAAACAAAGCAGACTCCGCACCCGGGTCGCCTTTGCGCTTCTGCTGACGCTGACACTGAGCCACGCGGGTTGTTTCCTCGATGCAGCAGTGGAGCCTTATGCCGGTCGGGTAGTGGTTCCGCGCACTCAGGAGTTTCACTGGAGCGATGGAGGGTTACCCCGAACCTTCGATCCCGCTTTCGCAGCCGCCCCGCCCGATACAGATTTAGTTCGCGCCATTTTCGAAGGTCTGACGGATTACGATCCTCGTTCGCTCGCGCCAGTGCCGGCCGTAGCCACTAGCTGGGAGGCGACCAATGGCGGGCGGGTTTGGACGTTTTATCTCCGGAAGGACGCTCGATGGTCTAACGGTGAACCGGTCACCGCGGACGACTTTGTGCGGTCGTGGCGGCGCATCGTAAAGATTGGCGCGTCAGCTCCACACACCGACCTGCTGGCTAACATTGAGGGGGCTCCGAAACCGCAACCTACCCGCGCGCCGGCACCAACCGCTAATTCTACGCCGCCAAATGGCGCCTCCACCGCTAACTCAACGAGTAGTGATCTTGGTCAGGGGTTCGGGGCGGAGGCCGTCTCAGACGTGGTACTCCGAGTTCGCCTCAGGCGACCAGACCTGAACTTTCCAGCGCTGGTGGCCCACCCGGTGTTCCGGCCAGTCAAAGTCGAGGAGAGTAACGCCACCACGCGGTTAATTCCTGAGAATCTGGTTTCGAATGGTGCGTTTTCGCTGGCCCGCACTGGCGCCGAGCGCGTTCTGTTGGAACGAGCCGATCACTATTGGGACAGGCAGCAGGTGGCGTTGGAACGGGTTGAATTCATGGGGGCAAGCGATCCGGAATCGGCGCTGGCTGCATATCGCGCCGGCGAAGTTGATGCGGTCACGAATGCCGCGTTCGAGCCGCTGGCAATTAAGCTGCTCACGCCCTACGAGGATTTTCGTCGCACCACCTACAGTGCGCTGACCTACTACACCTTCAACACCGCGCACGAACCGTTTGATGACGTTCGCGTGCGCGAGGCGCTAGCGCTGGGTTTCGACCGCGAACGGGTCAGCGCAGACGATCTGGGCGGCGCAACGGAACCCGCCAAGCGGTTCCTCCCCGAAGCTGTGAGCGACGCACGCAAGCCGGTTTTCGAGAAATCTGAACTGCTGGAAAAGGATTACGAACGCGCCCGGGCCCTGCTCGCGGAAGCTGGATATCCAAACGGGGACGGCTTCCCAAAGGTCCGTCTGTTAATTAATCGGAACGAGCAGCAGCGAATCGTGGCCCAGTCTATTGCGGCGATGTGGCGAAATGTTCTGAACATCGAAACTGAGATAATGGTAAAAACCTGGGACGAATATGAGGCGGCGGCTCGTGCCGGAGACTACGATGTCGTGCGACGCGGCATGGTTATGCAAACCACCGATGAATTGACGAATATCCGCGCGCTGTTCGGACAACGATTCGAATCGGCTGACGATGCGGTCAGCTCCGTTACTCCGTCAGGATCTGGATCTCCGGAGACTGCGACTTCGCATCCCGCCACCGCCAGGCAGAGTCGGTTGGGAGCGCCTCCGGCAGTTGAGACAGAAAGTGAGGCGCTCAATGATTTGAGCGCTATCCCAATTTATTTCGCATCGTCCTACGCTCTGGTAAAGCCATACGTGAAGGGGTTTGATTCAAACGTGCTCGATGCTCCGTCGTTGAAAACTGTGCGGATTGATCATGGTTGGAAGCCTCGGGAAATTGCGACCTCGAGTTGGACCCGGTAGATGGGGATGAACCAGGTCCGATCAGTCCTTTAGGTCCTATGGTTCGATCGGTTTTCACCAGAGAATCTTGCTCGATCCCGTTTTCGCGTGTTAAGTTCCGTCCGTTCGTTGCAGGTGTTCGCCTCCTTTCGAGTAACGATGGCTAAAGTCTACCTGAAGCATGCGCTCGCGCTACTAGTTCTGGCTTCATTGCTATTTGCCGCAGTTTCCTGCCGTGTCCTCGCCACCAACGAAGAATTTTTTGGAAAGACCTCGCCTCCTGAGGGCAATATCCTGCGCTATGTGAATGGCCCTGAACCGGAGTCGTTTGATCCTGCTTTGAGTTCGGGTCAGCCAGAAGCGCGAATCTATATGGCCCTGTTTGAAGGCCTGGTTGAATATCATCCGAAGTCTTTAAGCGCAATACCGGCCATCGCCGAAACCTGGGAAGGAAACAACGACTCTTCTGAATTTGTCTTCCACCTGCGCAAAAATGCTCGCTGGTCTAACGGAGCCCCGATCAGCGCCCATGACTTCGTTTATAGTCTGCGACGCAACCTGTCTCCTGCGCTGGGCTCGCGCTCTGCCGCGATCGCCTATCAAATAAAATACGCACAGGCCTTCAATCAGAAGGCTCTCTTCGTCCGGGATCCCAAAAGCGGGCAGTTTCTCCTGGAAAAGGACTTTACGGATACAACCGAACCGGTTGAAGAAGTTTGGGGACAAAGGCAAATCACTTCGCCGGCACAGGAGTATTCAGGCGCGACCTATGAACCCAGTCGGGGTCCGGACGAGTCGCGGCCGATTGCGCCTGACACGTCCTTTCACCAATTGATGCACTCACCCGCCCGAGTTACGCTCCCGGCCGACGAGAAGAAACGCGCTAAGCTGCTGGCTGCTAAGGCCAAGTTGCAGGCTGCGGTCGCCGGCAAGGAGTTAGTGAATGTAACCGCTCAGGACATTGGTATTGAGGCAGTTGACGATTACACGGTCCGTATTTCTCTATCCCAGTCGGTGACCTACTTCACGGGCGTCCTGGCCCATCAGATCTTTCGTCTGGTACCCCGCCAGACAGTTGAGCAATACGGCGAGCAGTGGACGCAGCCTGCGCACATAGTCAGTTGTGGTCCATTCAGATTGAAATCGTGGACACCCTACAGCGAAGTTGTGGTCGAACGAGATCCGATGTACTGGGACGCTGCCAATGTACACTTGGATGAGATTCGCTTTTACGTCTCGACCGATCATCCCACCTCCATGAACATGTACAAGGTGGGGTCCGCCGACGCCGTACAGAACCACTCCGTGCCCAACGCCTGGATGGATGTGGTGAGCACTAAGAAGGACTACATGGATGCAGCCGAAGCGGCGATCACCTACCTTCTGATCAACGTCACCCAACCACCTATGAATGACCTGCGGGTGCGCCGGGCTTTTAACCTGGCTATCGACAAGGTCACCTACTCAAAGTCCAAACGGACTACCAAGCCCCTCGACGCATTTACTCCCACGGGTATTTTTGCGGGTTATCATCAGCCGAAGGGTGAACAGTTTGACCCTGATAAGGCGCGCAGACTGCTGGGCGAGGCGGGCTACCCAGTCACGCACAAAACAGACGGCACCTACGAGTGTGAGAAGTTCCCCACGGAAAATGTCAGGTTGATGTTTGCCACCCACTCAGCGAATGCCGCCCTGGCAGAGTTTATGCAGGCCCAGTGGAAACAGAACCTGGGAATCACGGTTATGCTGGATAACATGGAATCCAAGACTTATATGGCCGCGAGGTCCAAGCTGTCGTATAA
>DATKIS010000457.1:0-5783 GCA_035543975.1 Pyrinomonadaceae bacterium | reverse complement strand
AGTGCAATGGGACAAGGAGGATTGCGCCGACCTCGGGCTTATCAAAGTTGACCTGTTGGGGCTGGGCATGATGGCGGTGCTGGAGGATTCAATTGAATTGATTCGCGACTCTTACGGGGAAGAAGTCGATCTGGCTCATTTACCTCAGGATGACGAGGCGGTTTATACGGCGCTGCAAAAAGCCGACACGATCGGACTGTTTCAGGTGGAGAGTCGGGCCCAGATGTCCTGTCTCCCGCGACTAAGGCCGCAAAAGTTTTACGACATCGTGGTGCAGGTAGCCATCATTCGGCCCGGGCCGATTGTCGGCAACATGGTTCATCCGTATTTGAAACGCCGGCAGGGCCGCGAGCCGGTGGTTTATGCGCATCCTTTGTTAGAACCTGTCCTCCGGCGCACTTTGGGTGTTCCGCTATTTCAGGAGCAACTGCTGAGGATGGCGATGATTTGCGCCGGCTTCTCCGGTGGCGAGGCGGAAGAGTTGCGGCGAGCTTTCGGCTTCAAACGCTCCGAAGCGCGCATGAAGGAAATTGAAGTGAAACTTCGCCGAGGTATGGCGAGCAATGGACTGACGAGCAAAACGCAGGATGAGATCGTGCAGGCAATCACCTCGTTTGCCCTTTATGGTTTTCCTGAATCACACGCGGCCAGCTTTGCTTTGATTGCTTACGCCAGCGCTTATTTGAAGTGTCACTACCTGGCGGCGTTCACGGCAGCGATCCTGAACAATCAGCCGATGGGTTTTTATCAGCCGTTTACCCTGGTCAAGGATGCACAGCGACACGGGTTGAAAGTCAGACCGGTGGATGTAACCAGGTCGGATTGGTTGTGCACGATTGAAAACGAGGGGGGTGAAGAGGAAGAGGGGAATGGGGAAACTGGGGAAAGGGGAAAGGGTAAGGGGGAAGGGAAGGAAGAAGAAGGGGAACAGGGGAAAGGGGAACGGGGACAAGGACTCGTATTGCGTTTGGGGTTGAAATACGTCAAAGGGGTTCGGGAAGAATCCGGACAGGCAATAGTGCGAGAACGAAAGCAGCGGGCTTTTCTTAGCATTGATGATTTGCGCAATCGTGTGCCGGAGTTGCGGAAAGATGAAATGCAAAAGTTGGCGGCGGTGGGGGCGTTGAACTTCATTCAAACTAGTCCAAGGTCCAATGTCCAAGGTCCAAAGTCCAAGGTCCAAGCCCCAAAGTCGAAAAAGCAAGAAACCTCTGAAACCGATATCCACCCAGTGGTCCAAACCTCTTTGGATGGACAGACATTGGACATTGGACACTGGACTTTGGACAACGTTGACCACGGTGTTCACCGTCGCGATGCTTTGTGGCAGGTCGAACGGGTCACGCGGCCGGCGGGCGAACTCTATACCGAACTGCACGAGCAAGATGGAAACTCGCCCCTGGCGCCCATGACTCGCCCCGAGAGGATGGATGCTGATTTTCGTGGGACAGGATTAACTATTGGGCGGCATCCGGTCGCATATCATCGAGCTGAACTGATTAAGCTGGGAGCTTGCCGGGCCATCGAGATGCAGCAGATGAGTGATGGCAGTCCGATGAGAGTTGGTGGCTGGGTAATTGTGCGGCAGCGTCCCGGCACGGCCAAAGGATTTATGTTTTTAACTTTGGAAGACGAGACGGGAGTGGCAAATGTCATCATCACGCCCCAGCTCTTCGATAAATATCGGTTGGTATTAGTTGACCATCCGTTTTTGCTGATCTCAGGAACCCTGCAAAATCAGGACAACGTGGTTTCGGTAAAAGCGGGAAAAATTCAGGCACTTTCGTTCACCGTGGCCGCCGGTAATTCGCATGATTTTCATTAACCTGCGTACGACAACTTTTGGAGTGCGGCGGCTCGACGCCGCTTTGGTCTGCGCCGGCTTGACGCCGCTCGTTGAGTAGGTCAGTTGCTCTCTGGCCGGAGTTATACTCGCCGGGTGGCGCACGCGCGAAGCCGGCGATGCGGTGGCGCAAGCTGCGTAGGTTATCTCCAGCCGGTTGCCAAATAACAAACGATCCACCAAATTACTTGAAAGTTCACGAACGAGCATGGCGTTGGTTTGTTGCTTAGTGTAGCTTTCGTGGATTGTTTGCTACGACCTAATAACATTTGGAACAAATAATGACAGAGCATAGCACTGACAATTCACCGCGTTTCGATCAGCGGCCGTGGGGCACTTTCACCGTGCTGGATGAAGGATCAGGATTTAAGGTCAAGCGGATCGAGGTGTACGCGGGAAAGCGGTTGAGTTATCAAAAGCACGCTCAGCGCGCCGAGCATTGGGTGGTGGTGCAAGGGACTGCTAAAGTCACGCTCGACGACCAGGAGATTCTGGTTGAAGCAGGCCAGGCGATTGACATACCCGTGGGGGCAGCACACCGGGTCGAGAATCCCGGTGACCAGGCATTGGTCTTTATCGAAGTGCAGCGGGGAGATTACCTCGGCGAAGACGATATCGTGCGACTGCAGGATGATTTTGGCAGAGCGCCCACCGGGCCTCAGAGTCTATAACGACTAGTTAAAAGCCCTGATCGATGCAAATAGAGCGATCCACGAAACACACGAACTGATTCGTGTAATTTCGTGGATCGTTCTCAGTTTTTTCAATCTCTCCGAATTTGGTACAGGACCTGTTCGACTACCTATAAACAACTCAACTTGATTTAGTAGATATTGGCCGAGACCAGGATGTCAGATTCCCGAGACGTGAAATTCAAGCCTGATGTAACCAGTGTGGTGGCCGAAGCGCCTCCCCTTCCCGCGACCGGAGCGCCCGGCACCGACACCGCCGAGCCACAAGGTTTGTGGTCGGCGGTCCGCGAATCCCTGCGTGGATCCCACCGCGATTACACGCAGGGACCAGTCGGCCGTTCAATCATCCTGCTGGCTATCCCGATGGTGCTCGAGATGTTTATGGAGAGCATCTTCGCCGTCGTTGATATCAAGTGGGTTTCTTACCTGGGACCGGACGCCATGGCGACAGTCGGGCTCACCGAGTCGTTGCTGACGCTGATGTACGCCATCGCCATAGGCTTGAGTATCGGAGCCACCGCAACTGTCGCCCGCCGGATTGGAGAAAAGAACCCGGATGGAGCGGCCCAAGCGGCGATACAAGCGCTGGCGCTGGGCCTGATTGTCTCAGCGGTAATTGCGTTGGTGGCCGCTCCGCTGGCTCCCAAACTTCTTGCGCTGATGGGCGCCTCGCCTGAGGTCGTCGACAAAGGCTGGGGCTTTACGGCAGTCATGCTCGCCGGCAACGTGACGATCATGATGCTCTTCATGATAAACGCCATCTTTCGCGGCGCGGGCGATGCGGCAATTGCGATGCGCGTGTTGTGGCTGGCAAACGCTATTAACATCGTGCTGGGTCCCTGTTTCATATTCGGGTTGGGTCCGTTTCCCGAGCTCGGCATCGTCGGCGCGGCCGTCGCGACAAATATCGGAAGGGGCACCGGCGCGCTCTATGCCTTCAGCCGCTTGATTCGCAAGGGCGGGCGCTTCGAGATTCAGCGGCATCATTTTCGGCTTGAGCCCGCCATCATGTGGAAACTCGTGAAGCTTTCCGCCACCGGAACGTTCCAGGTGTTTATTGGGATGGCCAGCTGGGTTGGACTCGTGCGCACCATTTCGAGTTTTGGAACCGACGTAGTGGCTGGTTACATCGTGGGGATTCGGGTGGTGCTTTTCGCACTTCTGCCCTCCTGGGGAATGGCCAATGCCGCGGCGACCATGGTGGGCCAGGCTCTGGGGGCGAAGAACCCGGAACGCGCCGAACAAGCCGTTTGGAAAGCCGGCCTCTACAACATGATCTTTCTGGGTGGCGTGGGACTCATCTTTGTCGTTTTCGCCAGACAGATAATTGGATTGTTCACGCATGACCCCAACGTGGTGCCATATGGGGTCGACTGTTTGCGGATAGTAGCTTCCGGTTTTCTCTTTTACGCCTGGGGGATGGTGATTACGCAGTCGTTCAACGGGGCCGGCGACACGTGGACCCCGACCTACATCAATCTGTTTGTCTTCTGGCTGTGGGAACTTCCACTCGCGTACGTGCTGGCGATCGTGCTTGGGTTTGGACCACGAGGAGTTTTCCTGGCAATCACGATTGCCTTTTCAACTCTGGCGGTTGTTAGCGGCATACTCTTTCGTCGCGGTAAATGGAAGACTAAGGCTGTTTAAGTCAAAACGAACCGCCAAGTCGCGAAGGTCGCAAAGTCGCCAAACCAGACAACTGTACCAATCTTGTCATCTCGCTTTCCGTCCTGGCGCCTTGGCGACTTGGCGGTTAATTTAACAAACCCGTAATGTAGCTTTCGATGAAACCAACAATCATGAAATTCGGCGGCACGTCGGTCGAGGGTGCCACCGCCTTCCAGAATGCCGCGCGTATTGTTGCTGAACGCCGGGCGCTGCGGCCGGTCGTAATAGTCTCGGCGATGGCTGGCTTTACCAATGCGTTACTAGGGAGCGTGCAACAGTCTTTGGCGGGTGATGCGAGCGGTGCTGCAAGTGCGCTCGAGAAACATTTCGAACGTCATGTGAGTGTCATCGACGCGCTCCTCGACAAGCAGCCAGAACGGATGCTTGAGTTCGTCGACCACAGTCGAATTGAGATCATTGAACTATTGAATGCGATGGCAGCGGGTTTTAGCCAGGATGTTTGGACAAGCAAACTCTTTTCCGACGCGGTTGTTTCCTATGGTGAACGTCTCTCGGCGGCGATGCTCGCTGCCGTGTTGTTAGAGAACAAAGTGTCGGCAACGGATGTTGACGCGCGTTTGTGCGTCATCACCGACGACGATTTCGGCTGTGCGGCGCCACTATTCGAGGAAACCTTTCGCAGAACTCAGGAGCAGCTGAATCCGCTGCTCGAATCTTCGTGCGTGCCGGTGCTGGGCGGTTTCATTGGATCCACAATCACGGGCAAGACGACCACCCTGGGGCGCGGAGGGTCGGATTACAGTGCGGCCATAATCGGCGCAGCGTTATCCGCTGAAGAGATTCAGATTTGGACAGACGTTCCCGGTGTGCTGACCGCGGATCCCCGGGTGGTGCCGGAGGCGCGAACTGTTCCCAGGCTATCCTTTGAAGAGGCAGCGGAGCTGGCTTACTTTGGAGCCAAAGTGCTTCATCCAAAAACTCTCCAACCGGCCATTGAACGAAACATACCAGTTCGCATTTGCAACTCCCGGGCTCAGGAAAGCGGTAGCACCGTGGTCGTGGCGGAAACCGAGAAGTCGCCGCAGACGGTAAAGGCGATTGCCCATAAGAACGGGGTAACCACCGTTCAAGTCACCTCGGCCAGAATGCTCGGCGCATACGGTTTCCTGCGGGCATTGTTTGAAGTGTTCGACAAACATCGCACGGCGGTGGACGTAGTAACGACTTCGGAAGTCAGCGTTTCGTTATCGCTTGATGACACCAGCGCTTTGCCGTCAATCGTGAAAGAGCTGGAGGAGCTTGGCTCGGTGAGCGTTGACGGACAACGGGCCATACTGTGCATCGTCGGAGAAGGTCTGCGCACCACGCCCGGGATTGCGGCCCGAATCTTTTCGACGATCAGCGACATCAATGTGTCACTGATCTCCCAGGGTGCTTCAAGAATCAATCTGACGTTTGCGGTTGAGGAGGCCCGTGCCGGTGAAGCTGTGATTCGGCTGCACCGCGAATTTTTTGAGAAGGCTGACGAAGAAGAATCTGCGAAGCGACTTGAGACCGCAGGTCAGGTGTCTGACTTTGGCTAAAGAGCGGGGGCCAACTCGCCTTCCGGACCCTGAGCT
>DATKIS010000456.1:0-3657 GCA_035543975.1 Pyrinomonadaceae bacterium | reverse complement strand
CCTGCCGATTGCTATTTACTCCTGGAGTTCAGGTGAACTCACTGCGGTTGCGGGACACACGTGGCTGGCAATTATCTACATAGTTCTATTCCCCACAGTGATGGCCTACTACCTCAATGCCTGGGCCCTGGGTCGGGTGGCTCCCAGCGTGGTCGCGATTTACATCTACCTGCAACCACTCCTGTCGTTTGGGATCGCGCCGCTGGTGCTGGGTGAGAAATGGAATTCAAGGACGGTCATCGCCTGCGGGCTAATCTTCGCGGGAGTTGCTGTGGTAACTATCCACAGTCGCAGCAAAGTCGTCGAAGAAGTTTCCGAACAGCCGGATGCGCTGGCTCGTTGATAGCTGCCGCTGAGATTTAAGCCGCACTACCCTTCTGTGATGTCACCGAGAAAGTCAAAGCCGCCGGTTGCCACTTGAAACAACGACGTCGATTCAAGCACATCTAACGAAGTAAGAATCTCCGGTTCGACGAAGGGTTTCCTGGCAGTCTCATTAAGGTTGAGCTTCAACTGAGGTTGACTGAGGCTTTGGTTGTTCATGTCTGGAACGAGGACGTCTCACTCCTTCATTCAATCATGCCCGGAAGCGGCCTCGCGGCCTGCTCACGACCCATCGCAAACTAACAGTTTGCTTTACAAAGGAAGTGGGACGGTCGAGATGATTCGCCCCACCGGATACAGATGCATCTGCTTGTCCCAGTAGGGTGAGCGTTCGTAAAAGAACCGCAGTCTGGCCTGCGGATTCGCGGCGAAGGCGGCATCACCGGCTACCCGCTTTTCAAACTCCTCGCGTAGTTTAGGATCGCTTGCCAACATCTCGCGGGCCAGCTTCTCAACTACGTAGTCTTCGCCATACTCCTTTTCCTCAAAGGTCGCATTGAAGAATCCCCAGCGAACCAGCGAGTCAGGAGCTGCGGGCTCCAGCAGATTTATGGCCACCCTGGCCCAGGTCTGGGCCATCGGCACCACCACGGACCCGGCCGGAAAGTTGCGGTGCTCTTTAACTGTCTCAACCTCAAAGGACGGCATTAGCCTGCCTTCGAACGGGCCACCCGCCCACTTAACACCTAGAAATCGATAGCTCTCGACCTCAATCGACACGGGTTCCCTGGTTGTTTGCAGAGAAAGACCATGGGCCTTTAGTACTTCAATCACCTCCTTCCATTGAGGGGGCACGATGTAGCTGAGCGGTGGCGCCACCGCCGCTTTGACGCGAAGGCTGTCATACATCGGGACAGTCAGATCCAACGGCTCCTTGCCGAAGACAACCCGCGTGGCGCCTGATATGTCGCTCTGCTCAGTGTGATATTCCACTGCCTTAAGTTCATAGGGTCGCGCCTGCTCGGTCAATTCGAAGTCGAGCGGGAAACGGCGGGAGGCATCGTAAGTGCTACCTTCGGTCAAGGTCTTCTCGTCGGCTTCCCGTCCAGCGGCCAGCAGGCTTTCGGGATCGCGATTGACCTCCTCGAGAGTTGCCCGCAAAAAGTCGTAAGTCCCAATCACCCGTGGGCGGTACGGCTTCAACATATGTGTCTCGATCAAAATCCCGGGGCGGTTTCTAAGTGGCGTGTAACCGGTAGAGAACCGGGGGCTGCCGTTGAAATCCCGAATGCCCTTGGTAAGATCGCGGTTATCAATGAACTCCAGATACCATGAAACAACGTTTCCGGCAGCTTCGGTGGCCGCAGCCACACGCTCGTCGACTACTCTTTTCTCCCAGGCGAGCACGCTCGGCGCCACGCCCCCGTGGTGCTCATGATGAAACGTAATGTTGACGCGGTAATCGGCGCCGTTGGTAACATGGCAATCAATGAAGAGATCGGGACTCCAAAGGTTCCACAAGGCCAGCCAGGCTCGGGTCTCCGGAGTATCAGCCTTCATGTAGTCGCGGTTGAGGTTCTGGTACGTGCTGGTCGTACGCCAACCCATTTCGACCGGGCCGTTCTGGTTGATTCGATTGTAAGGACTAACTCGCTCATGACCGTCGGTATTGTAAATTGGAATGAAGAGCACCACGACGTGCTTCAGTAATCCGGGCAGCGTCTTGGTGATGGCAATATCGCGCAACAGGGCGAATCCGGCATCCTTGCCATCAGATTCGCCGGCGTGAATGCAAGCCTGAATGAGAATTACCGGCTTGCGAGCGCGGCGCGCAGCCTCAGGAGTAAAGGTGTCGCCTTCAGCGGCGATCAGCAAAGGCAGGTCCCGTCCTTCGCCACTCTTGCCGAAGGTTTGAAATTTGACCAGCGGGGACGCCTGGTCGAGGCGTTTCGAGTATTCAATGGTTTCGTTGTAGCGAGGCGTTTCCCGGTAATCGGTTTTTTCGGCATGAGTGAGCCAGTCTGCCGGCACTGAAGGGGGATGGTTTTGCGACATGGTTTTAGTTTGAATTGCCTTGAAAAGTCAGTAAGGCCAAAAGACCGAAAGAAGTTAGAGCCCGTCCATACAAGCAGGCGAAGCGCACGAACCGCGGTTCGAACTCGGTTCGTTTGCCTTCGTGGATGGTTCGACGCTTCCCTTCTGCACACTTGCTAGGTCAGCTCCTGGTGACACGCCCGACACTGGCGACGTCGTTTTGCGTTCAAAGTGCCGCAACCAGTGCATCTGATATACATGGCCCGGGCAAACCCGGTTGTGATGATGGCACTAATCCCGAGTATCCCAACCAGCACAACCAGGTTCAGAAGCAGGTCTTTCAACTTTTTGTGGCCGCTTTCAGACTGGCGGAATACGCCTGACCCCGCTCGTACCCTTTCCGAAATGCTTCTTCGGATCCTACTTCCTGAGCAGAGGCATTTAACTCAGTGCTTACTTGGTCATAGGCTTTGCCCCGCCTCCTCGCATGCAAGGCCGCTTCAAAGCCCCGGCGATAGGCGCTCTCGTCGGTCGAGAAGTCGCCGCCGATACCTCGATAATTTTCCTCTTCGACATCTCGCAGGCCCAGCCACCAATCTTCCTTTGCAGCATCAATGCTCTCAGCTCCCGCCTGGGCCATCACGTTATGTGCGGTTTCCACCACGTCGTCATCTTGGGAGAAAGCAATAACCACGGATCGCCCTTTTCTTAAAGCGTCCTCGTAAAGGTACAGCTCGTCGTGTGGAATACCATCGGCCAGCCCCTCCTCCATGGCCGCGCCGGCCGCCGCGCCTGTCACCGCACCTCCTGCACCCAACAAGGCTGCCCCGATTATGCCCCCCGCGATGACTGGTCCAATCCCGGGGATCAGCAAGCTGGCGGCGGCGGCCCCCAATGATGCGCCACCGGCCACGCCCATGGCGCCACCTACAGTGCCGCCCATCGCGCTGCCCATTCCTGACTGTTCTGTCTCGCTGGTTGGGACTGATGCCTCAACCGCTGAGTCGTTGGTACCGGGCGTTAGAAACGCAATCCGGTCTTCCGCAATTCCAGCCGCCCGCAGCCCATGAAGGGCGCGCTCAGCATCCGCCCGGGTATTAAATACACCTGCAACTGTTTCCATGCTCGATTCCCTCCTGCCAGTATTTTGGCTTCCATTAAACGCCCGCAGGTGGGTTACTTCAAGCCGAACCCGGTTTCGACACAAATCGTTGAGGAATTCAACAGAGCTATGTTAGAGTCAGCGTCACGAACTTCCCAGAACAATTAACAAAAGGGGCTCACAGTTTTGTTCGATAT
>DATKIS010000455.1:0-2467 GCA_035543975.1 Pyrinomonadaceae bacterium | reverse complement strand
CAATCTTCAGCGCCCTGTTTATCAACTCGAGAGGTTTTCCATCCAGCCGCTGTCCATTTGCCATCCCTAAGGCAAAGGCGTAATCGCCCAGCAGATCGGCGTCATCCGGTTTTAATGCCGAGGCCTTCGCATACGCATTGCTCGCTTCATTGTATTTTTCCAGATTCACATACGACCGACCCAGCATTATCCAGCCCTGAACATCGCTTGGGTTTTGTTCCATGCGGGCAGCAAGTTTTGCCACGTTTGCTTCGATCGCTTGCTGCGACATTTGACCCGCCGGCTGCGCGGCTTCGGCGGGAGCTTGAGCCGCTCGGCCGACGGGAGCCGGTGAACCGGACAGGGCGGACCGATTACCTACCTGCATGTATAGAGCGACGGCGATGAGCGGAATACCAACCGCTACCGCGTACACCGGAGTACGTCCCACTGCAGCAGCATTTAGTTTCTGGTCGGAACCCTTTCCCTCAACCCTTGCCGCGGACACATCTTGAAGCATTCGTCGTTCTATTTCATCGCGGTCCTGTTGGTATTGTTCGGGGCTTACGATGCCGTTCGCGACATCGGCTTCCAACTCCGAGATCTGATCGCGATAAATATCCACGTTGGCTTGGTTTCGGTCGTGGTCGTCAGCGCCGTCAGCAGTGGCGGGCTGCGCCGCTTGTAAGAGGGGTGGCAGCACAAACGCCAGGGCAATGGCTACAAATATTGCGCAGATAATCCAGAAGGTGATCATGCGATCTCTTTTCCTGACGCTTTCAGCAGGGTTTCAGCGCGGTCGCGCTCCACGGCGGAAAGAGGCTGATCGACAATCGCGTCGCGTCGCTTTTTCACGTAGCGAAAGAGCAGCAGCAGTCCTGCGAGCAGCAAAATAAACGGGCCAAACCAAAGCAGATAGGTAGTGGGATCCACAGGCGGACGGAAGAGAATAAACTTTCCGTAGCGCTCGGTCAGAAAAGCGATGATCTCTTTATCGCTCTTGCCGGCCTGCATCTGTTCACGAATTTGATTGCGAAGATCCACGGCCAGATCAGCGCGAGAGTCGGCCAGCGTTTCGTTCTGGCAAACCAGGCAGCGCAGCTCCCGCGAGAGAGCCATCACGCGTTCCTCGAGCACCGGGTCCGCAGCGGCAGGCTGCGCGTCTTTGGCGATGGCGGGAAAACTTGCGCCGGCGATGAGTATTAAGAGCAACCAGGCGCGTTTCATTTGTTCAGCTCCGCGGCCAGGGGAAGGATAGTCTTTTGCCAAACGTCGGGCGTGATTGGACCGATTTGCTTGAAGCGAATGACGCCATTGCGGTCGATCAGATACGACTCGGGCGCACCGTAGACTCCGTAATCCATGCCTATGCGAGCGTCGAGGTCAGACACGCTCAAGACATAAGGGTCACCCAGTTCGCCCAGCCAGGAGATGGCGTCTTCGCGTTTGTCGCGGTAATTCAATCCGTAGATTGGGATGGTGCGTGAGCGCGCGGCCTCAAGTAACAAAGGGTGTTCTTCGCGACACGAGAAGCACCAGGATGCCCAGACATTCAGGAGCCAGACTTTTCCGCGCATCTCCTCGGGGGAGAAAGTTTTGGATGGATCCTTTAGTTGGGCCAGACGAAATGCGG
Organism: Pyrinomonadaceae bacterium; assembly: GCA_035543975.1. GTDB lineage: Bacteria > Acidobacteriota > Blastocatellia > Pyrinomonadales > Pyrinomonadaceae > PSRF01. Next base: position 855 of record DATKIS010000455.1, on the reverse strand, counting down.
GCGCAGGTTTGTTGACCAGGGGCGATGGGACTTCATGTGGATCGCGACCCAGCCCGATGGCGAGGAAGATGGCGAGCCCGAGAAATAAGACGAGTGGAATTACGTAACGCATAGTTCGAAACAATTCAGTTATTAGATGTCAGCCGGCTGTCAAATGCCGGGTACCATCCACGAAATTACACGAAGTAGCACGACAGAGCAGTTCGTTTAGTGTGGTTTCGTGGATCCTCTTTTCTTAGGGGCGCGCTTCCACGGAAGCAGCTGCGGTCGCAACCGCCGGTGCAGCTTCCGCCTGCCGAAGCTCTTTTGCTTCGCGCTGTTTTCTGGCGGCCAGCGAGTAGCGCCGGTCGGAGAGTGCCAGCCCGCCGCCCATCGCCATCAGCAGAGCGCCACCCCAAATCCAACTCACAAATGGTTTGTAATAGACCCGCACGCTCCAGGCCCCGCCGCTGACTGGCTCGCCGAGCGATACGTAAAGATCGCGGAACAGGCCCGTGTCGATGGCCGTTTCCGTCATCACGTTTTCCGAGGCCACGTAGGTTCTCTTTTCAGGGTGCATCGTGTTAACGACGTTCCCATTGCGGCTGACCTGGATTTCAGCCCGGGACGCCCGGTAGTTCGGACCGACGGCGTTTGAGACGCCGTTGAATCGGAACGTGTAACCGCCGGCATGCACGGTGTCGCCGATGTCCATGCGCACGTCCTGCTCAGACTGGTAGCCGGTAACGATCGTCACGCCCAGGATGAAGACGGCGACGCCGACGTGCGCCAACTGCATCCCGTAATAACTGCGTGTCTGCGTTCTGAGTTTTTGAAATACGCTCAGTTGCCCTGAAGTTGTCCTGACGCGCTCCC
>DATKIS010000454.1:0-7274 GCA_035543975.1 Pyrinomonadaceae bacterium | reverse complement strand
AGTGCACCGAAGAAAGAGATTCGTGTCGACGAGGTAGGCAATCAACCTTCGGGGAAGTAAATGTCGTCACGTGAGAAAGCGCGAGGAAGCGGTTCAACATCGTCTGCCAGCGACTCCATACCCGCTAAAAACTCATCAAGGTTGAACGGCATCCTTGGCTGTTCAGGTGTCACTCCCAGCAACCTCTTCAAATAGTCCTCAACCGACCGCCCTCGCTCGCTTGCTTGAGTGGCAAGCAACTCGGCCGTTTCTGGATTGATTTTGAGTGGCTCCTGCATTTGCTCTATCCCTTTCTTGTGGATAGAAAGGCGGTCTTGATCGCGGCATGGTGGCGTTTTCTTAACTGTTCGGCAGCAGCGTAAATTTCTTCCGCGTCGGTATGCTTGTGATTTGGCAGCGTAGGCCTGAACAGTGGCCTCGCCAACCTCTCCCGCGATAAACCCCGGCGTGACCATCAAGATCGGCACTCGCCAGATTTGTTTTGAGCACATCCAGTTCCGCCTCGCCCGCACAAAATTGGCTCCCAACTTGCGAAAGCAGAAAGCGGTTTACACACGCACGCACTTGCGCACCGGAAACTTGTGCATCACTGGCCAAAGCCAGGTTTCTGGATTGCCTACTCATGGCTTGAAGCATATGCCGCCAAATGAGGATCGTCAATTGTCTCGCCGTATAGTGCCGTCCATACATCGATGCATTCGATCAGAATCAAATAATTGAGCGGGGACGTGTCTGAGATGACAATCATTCGGCCCGGTATTGGGAGCTCACCGGCGGTAGTGGGGCAGTTTGGAATTCAAGATTGGTGCGTTGATAGCCGCTCCTACTGGGACCGCGGGCGCCCTCGCCCGCACTGGGGCGCAACACGAACAGTTTTCTACCAGATGCCTTCTGCGCAACATGCGGGCGAGTGAGCCACCTCAGCGGGGCTGCCCCGCCGGGGACCCCGGGGCGCCCGCGGTCCCATAAGAAGTGCCATTCAACTCAAACTGACCCACTACCCGCGGCGGCTGGTGGCAAGGTCTTCTTCCAGGGTTTCCTCGGTGTAATCCAAATAGACTCCATGGCTCTTGAGGAATCCATCAACCTCCATCGGGGTGTCAAATCCGAGGACCTCTTGTACTTGATAAGCTGAGAGCTGCCCAAACTTGTATCCTTCCCGGGAAGACAATCACATATAAAACCCATAATTGATCGTCTCTGGCTTCGGTTCGTAATCGAACGGCAAATATTTCATGATCTCCCCGACCTTTTGTGCACAACGAAGCGTAATAGGATACTTGCCATCAAAGCGGGCGGAATTCCAGTTCATCTTGGTAAGACCCAGGACTTCTCGGCAGATTTTTTCCGCAGATGAATCGGCTTGGTCGATCCTGATTTCAAGCGGCTGAGGGATATAGAGACCAGCGTAAGTGCGATAAAACGGAACAGAACCTCTTGTGTACAGCAGGTGCGCCCGCTCGTCGAGAGTAATATGAGTTCCTCTAGCCGGAGGATATTGACCCGACCTAAGAGCTCTGTCGGTTGTGTCGAGGAAGCTCACCAAATCTACCCTCCTGATATTACGCTCATCGCAAGCATTCAAAAACCCCTCTCTTTCTCTCTCCGTATACAAGGAAGTCTTATGAACAACGAGTCTTCCGGGTTGGGTTTCGTTAGCTAGAACGTAGTCGTCCAGAGCGCGCTTCAAAAGCATTTGGGCTTGATCCCTATCAAGGTGTGGTCGACGGTCGAATTTCTCTTCGTGCGCCAATCCTCCCCGAAGGATTACATTATTACCTAACTCATCAAAAATTTGAGCCAAACTGGTGTGCGTAGATTTGCGGTCACGGCTGCGAAAGAATCCAATCCCTACAAAACAAACGCGCGGCTCATTTAGATCAGTCACGAGTTTCCACGGCACGGTCTGGTTGGTCTTATAGTATAAAGCGACGCAAAAATTCCAAGCACGCGTAGCAGCATCCTGTGAAGCCTGCTCCGTAAGCGACTGCTCGCGAACAACCTGGATTGGTTTTTCGAGCCTTAGCGACTCTGCTTTCAGCGCCCTACGAAAATTGTATTCAAGATCTGGTAACGAATCTTCATGTTTCGTGATTGACTCCTCGATTTCATCCTGTTCCTCTTTGGTGATGGCGTTGTAGAGATCATTTGGGAGGACGCAAATGATTACATCGATGGCTCGGCGGTTTCGTGCCAAAAACTCAATTGGTCGGAGGTACAAGTCAACCGCCTGCAGTACTCGATGATTGCGGGTCGCTGAGCCTGTTACTATTCTGCTGACATCCGTGTTGGGTATCGATTTGAATCCTTCGCTGCTAACCACTAGCGAGGCCTTAAATCCGCTGGTTTGATGAACGCCTGGGAATGGGGGAAATAAGTTAAACTGGAGCGTGTCTGCACGAGCTTCAATTGGCTCCTGACATCGATGGAGCCACGTTCTCAATTTATCGAGTCCCTTATCGGTTCCGACTGCTCCGATGTTAATGCGCTCGCGCCTAATCTCTCGTTTGGAGTCGTAAACGTCAAATGATGCGATGCCAAGTCGAGGACAGATGTATCGCCCTCTCGCAAACTCAAGCTCCGGTTCTGGTATGGTTTCTAGTTTCATTGGTTCTCTAGTAAAGGGGTATCTTCCTTGCCCTCGAAGATTCTCTTCAGGCCTTCTCGTTTTTTCTTCTCCTCTTGTTGCAGCCACTCAGCATCAGGAATGAGCAATGCGCCCTCGAGTGCTACAGGTTCACCCAAGCTAATCCTGGGCCCGCTCCCCTTATTCAGCAACGCCTCATTTTGGTCCTTTCGCAAAATTTCAACAATGAACCTCAACGCGATAAGGACGTCGCTATTGTGCGTCTTTTTCTTCAGAAATGAGATTCTGTTCTTATGTTGATAATTTGACTTGTTGTAGCCATTCCAGCTGCAAAACCAATCTGGTTTTATGGAAACGTACCATTGGCTCTCATACAGATCGAAGCCCACACGAAAAGCTAGGTGTTCATGGAACCAGATCTTTAAAGGGTCGGTCTTATCTCGAACTTGGTGGTACACGACCCTCCCTGCCTTAGTACCGCCGGACCAAGCTTCCTTTCTAATCGTTCCTCCGTCGGGATCAATAAAGATGAAAAGCTCTTCCTCATGCTGCCATACGATTCCGCGGTGAGATGTCTGGACTCTCAAGGTGTTTCGGAGGAGTTCTTTTACGGTATTTAGCCTATCGACATTTGGGTGACCGTCATCGCCTCGAACGTAAGTATTAACAGGAATTGGATCCACGGAACTTGAGTCGACCAAGTGAGCAAGCGACGAATCCTCATCCCTAAGATTTTGAAACGTTATTATCTCACCAGAACGCACGACCCAATCAGAAGAAGCGTTCACCCCTTCCTGCTCTAGTGCTGCCCAAATTACGAGCCTCTCACTACTATTGAGAGGAATCTTAAAATCTCGATGCCACGAATCCTCTATGATTTCCCGCCGGTCTCGAACAATCCTGGCGATATAGAGATCCGTTGGCAAGGTTATAGGCAATAGATTAAGAACGAGGTTTTCGGTCTTTGTGGGGGTTTGCGGACGAACAAAATACTTATTCGGATTACTGAAATGAACCTCTAATGTTTCTTCAATCCGCCGTACTATCTGGTAGTCAAGTTTCTCTATCCTTCGCGTCAGGCTCCATGAGTCAATAACGTGCTCATCAGGGTCAAATTGAAGATGACCATTCAGAATTGTCTTGAGAGCCTTCTTACCGTATTTCTTTTGCTTCTGAGTTAAGACATAAACATAAACAGTTTTGTACCTTAGGTAGTGTTTTTGTTCGACGAAAATTCGCAGCGTGTCTTTAATTTTCTCGATACTGGATTCGGAGGTAATTTGGAAAGCGAGCATCGATTGATCGTCTCCCAAATCTAAGCCTGGGTAATTGTTTTGTTCGTGATTTAGATTGCGTAAGAATGGTGATTCGAACACATCCCTCAAAATTGGGACTAACACATCTTCGGCGAGGCGGTTTTTATCAAAGAGACCTACTCGATTATGCGCATCGATTTCCCGCCTAAAGATCAGGAACAGCTCAATTATGCGGTCAATTGATTTTTGGAGGTTCATGTAAGATTAATCAAACGAAAGTACTCTTCGAAAAACATAAAGCCGCCACGACAATCGCGACGGCCAAGTTGGTTCTTGAAAGGCTTTCGGCTGAAGGTAGCTAAGTCTTGGAAAAACTATCAGTGCTCAGTAGCCGCGCGAGCGTCTCGTGGATTGTTGCAAAACAGGTAACGAAGAAAACTTAGCGGTTGAATTACCTCGCCCTTGCTTGCTCGTTGTGGGAGTGGTTTCTTCCTTTTCCTTTCGTTAATTATTAACTGAGATAAAAGCCTTCTTGACGATCGGGCTACTGCTCCCGAATTTACCCACCCGCTATCGCAGGTGGTACTGACCTCATATCCTTCGCCTTGAGGGAGGCCACAGATCGCAAACTAACAGTTTGCTTTACATCGCCTACTTACACTTCGAGTAGCCACAATCCCGACAAAAGTCACAGCCGCTGGCATGCTCGAGTTGACCGTGGCATTCGGGGCAGATGCCGATCATTGTGGACATGATTGCGCCGGTAACGCCGGTGAGACCGGGCATCGTGGAAGCGTTAGCGCCTGAACCTGTGCCAGTGCCCGAAGAGCTGGCGGAAGAGCCGCCAATACCGGACGTGGCGGCGGAACCGGTGGCTCCGCTGAGTGGTGTGTAGGGGCTGCCGCCCTGCTGCTTAGCAACTGCACGCGCGGAATCCGGCAGGTTCTGTACGCGGCGGTTGGTAATCATGATGCATTCGGCAACGGCCTGTTCAGGCGAAGTCAGTAGACGCTCGTTGAACCAAACCGCGTGGGTGCCGGTGACCTTGTTTAGACTGTAAGCGACTTCCGCTGCATCGAACCCACCGCGCAACATCTTCGAAGCCAGCAATCCCACACCCCCGCTGATCGGGCCGGTGGCAAAGACCTCCTGGATCATCTTGCCATCATGGTTGACGGTGACGTAGAGGTTCTGGCCGTCAAACGGAATCTGCCAGGTGGCGCCCCGGAGTTCCCGTGGGCGCTCGATGCGTATCGCTGCCAGCTTGGCTTCAGCATCCGCCTGCTCGCGGATCGTGGCGCCGGCTTCCGCACGAGCCAATCCTTCCGCTTCCGGATCCGCCACGGCATCCAGCGGAATGATATGCGCCGCGTCAGCGTGAGCAGCGGGCGGCTCGTCGCAGACTTCCATTTGCGCTTCAGGATTACAGGCCACCTCGCCCTTGTCTTCAGCCTTCATCGAGGTCAGCACCTGGTTGTCGCGGGAACCGTCGCGGTAGTAACTGACGGCCTTGCAACCAAGCTGGCGGCCCAGCCGATAAAGATTATCAACCGACTCGACCGTGTCGTTAACCGCGCCATTGCAGGTTTTCGAAACGCTGTTGTCGACATTGCGCTGGGCCGCGGCCAGTACGTGCACGTGTTGTTCAGCACTGATGTTCATGGCCGAAATGAAATACTGCGGCAGCTCGATCTCGTGTTCGCAAACGTACTCAGACGCGCTATCGATCGACTCCTGCTCTGTCTGCTCCACGTCAATTCCCAGCGCCTGTGCCGCGAGGGTATGCACGTAGGTGCGCGTGCCGAGCGTATCCCGGCGAACATACGCCCAGGAAAAATTCGGTTCGATGCCGGAGGAAGTCTCGGCCACCAGTGAGATCGTGCCGGTTGGCGCGATGGTCGTAACTTCGTAATTGCGCGGCGTCAGCGGCACATCACGCGAGACACCAATCTGGTTATAAAGGAAGTTTTCGTAAGCTTCGCGGTTGGGCTCAAACTCGGGGAACGTGCCCTTCTCGGCGCCAATCTTGATGCTGGCGTTCCAGGCCTCACGACGAACAAAGCCCATCATCTCATCCATCAGATCGATTGACGCAGGTGAGCCGTAAGTTATCTTCAAACTCAGGCAAAGATCAGCAAAGCCCATGATGCCGAGACCAACTGGACGCGTGCGGGTGACCACGTCATTTATCTCGGGCAAAGGCCAGGCGCAGGTGTCAATCACGTTGTCGAGGAAGCGGGTGCAGAGGTGTGTGACCTCGCGCAGGCGGTCCCAGTCAACCCGATTTTCGGGGTCGTAAAACTTGTTCAGGTCGATTGAACCGAGGTTGCACGAATTTGAGAAGTGGAGAAACTGCTCGCCGCACGGGTTGCACGAATAAATCGGCCCCATCGACTTCATCATGTGGTTGTGACGATTGACCTCATCGATGAAGGCAATTCCCGGCTCGGCATATTTGTGGGCGCTGGCGACAATGCGATTCCAGATGTCCGGCGCGTAAATCATTCCCGGCCGCGGGGGTTCCTCGATGGCGCAGTTTGCCAGGTCGGCGGTGGCAAACGACTGCTTGTCTGGAAAGGTTACGGTTGAGCCGTCAGGCCGGCGATAAACTACATAGTCCGCATCGCGGACAGGATCGTAAACCGGGTCAGTCCAAGACTCGCCATCAAACTCGAGCTGGAACCATTCGTTCTCATCCACTGCCTTCAAAAACTTGTCCGTAACATTGACTGAGATATTGAAGTTGGTCAGCGAGTGCTGGTCGTTTTTCGCGTGGATGAACCGCAGCACGTCAGGATGGGTCACGCGCATCATGCCCATGTTGGCGCCGCGCCGCACACCACCCTGCTTCACCACATCCGTCACCTGATTGACGATGTTCATGAACGACACGGGGCCGGAGGCGACCCCGGTCGCCGAGCTAACCATGGCGCCTGACGGACGCAGAAACTCATAAGTCATCCCCGTGCCGCCACCGGTCTGATGAATCGTGGCTGCCGCCTTGGCGTGATCCATGATGCCGTTGAGCGAATCCGGGACTTCCAGTACAAAGCAAGCGGCTAGCTGGCCATTAACTCGGCCGGCATTTACCAGGCAGGGCGTGTTGGGAACAAACTCCCTCGCCAACATCACTTCGCTCATCGCAGCGAAAAACTCATCGCGTCTCTTGGGCTCTTTCTCGGCAGCCGAAACATGACCCACCACCCGGCGAACGATATCCGGCCACTCTTCCAGAGCGCGGCCCTTGGCATCCTTTAGCGAGTAGCGCTTGCTGATCACCTTCCTGGCGTTCAGGCCCAGGGGTTGGGTCTTACGCCGCACCGGAGTTGCGGTAGCAGGTGTTTCAGCGATCTTATTGGAAGATACCTCGGCTGCGGGAGTCTGTTTGCCAATTGCTGCGCTCATCTTATTTGCCTTTCTCGTGGCCCTGG
>DATKIS010000453.1:0-3184 GCA_035543975.1 Pyrinomonadaceae bacterium | reverse complement strand
TGGCGTTGTTCAGAAACGCGGCATGTGCATCCATTGTCCGCAACGCGGTGGATAGCAAAACAAAGAATAGCCGGCGGCGTTGTGCCGGCCTAAGAATATTTACCTCCCGCGTCACAAAGACAGTTCCTTGTTCGACTGGATCGAATCTCTGATCAAGCAACACGACATCTAATTGATTCTCCCGCATGCGGTCCACGGCCTGACCGGTGTCCCGCGCGACAAATACTTGATAGCCATCCTCTGCCAGGGCACGCGCGACATTATCTCGATTGTCCTCAGGGATACATACCAGCGCTTTCCGAGGATTCCACGATGACCTGGAACTCATCGGGTTAACAACCGCTCCACCCGATTGGCCCAGAAGTCCTGAAAGTAGTTCAACCAATCTCTCTGCTGCAAAGGTCGCCGCGGTAACTTCTTTACCAGCCTGCCCTAGCTCAAAAAGTGGGGCTGGCTTTGGCTGTTCGAACCGAGGGTTTCCGGTTGCAGGTGAACCACCTACCGCAATTGCGCTCTGCTCAATAGCGGGAGTAGCGGGAGTGCAATCGACATTGGTATTGCATTTTGGACAGCGAATAGTGAACGGCCGTGAAGGAATCTTGGTCTCATCGACTTGCAGTCGCGACGCGCATTTTTGGCACACAATAATCATGGCAATTTTAATCTTAAAGGGTGATGTTGGCTTTCGGGGTTATTCGATCATGCTCAGCATTGAGCCTCTTTCTGAGGCTCGGACGTGAACATCGTTGCCCTCGCGCTTCATGAACTCTTCCGACGCTGTCACACCTTTCAGGGAGAGCAGAAGATTGTTTGGATTGGTTGCAAAGGTCAGACCATCCTCAAAGGTGATCGTCTTGTTCTCAATCAACTCCCTAATCACTGAATCGAAATCCTGCATCCCGTCGAGCTTTCCGTCTCTCATCGCGTCGAGTAAGGACTTGCCGTCTGCCTCGCCAGCCTCGATGTACTCACGAGTACGCGGACTCGAGCGCAAAATTTCGACCGCCGCTATCCGGCCACGACGGTCCGCGCGTGGTATCAAGCGCTGGGAAATGATGTAGCGAAAGGTTTGTGCCAGACGTGTCCGGATGACCGGCTCTTCGTTCTTCGGATAAAGTCCGATGATTCGATCGACTGTTTTGGAAGCATCTATCGTGTGGAGAGTTGAAAGAACCAAGTGTCCCGTTTCGGCTGCTTCGAGAGCGATCTCGGTTGTTTCGAAATCTCGCATCTCACCAATCAAGATCACTTTCGGCGCTTGCCGGAGTGTCGCCCTTAACGCCGAGGGAAAATCTTTCGTGTCGTGTCCTACTTCGCGTTGATTGATGGTCGAATTCTTATGTGAATGAAGGTATTCGATGGGGTCTTCGATGGTTACAACATGGTAGTGCTTCTTTTCGTTAATGATATCAATGATGGCGGCTTGTGTAGAACTCTTGCCTGAACCGGTGGGACCCGTCATAAGAACCAAGCCATTTCTGAGCTCGGCGATTTCCTCCAGCTGCTCAGGAAGCCCCAGCGATCTCAAGGTAGGAATATCGGTCGGAATAACTCTCATCACAATCGAGTAAACGCCACGCTGCTGGAAGATGTTGACGCGAAAGCGCGCTCGGGAAGGCAGCGAGTAACTCAAGTCGGCCGTTCCGGTATTCACCAGACGCTCCGCTGCATCGGGATTCCCCTGCATGAGAGCCATCGCGATAATCTCGGTTTGGTAAGGGGTGAGTTTTTGCATCCCAAGTGGTTGCACCGGAGTGAGTTTACCGTTTATTTCGACTTGAGGGAGTTGACCCACTGAAAAGTTGAGGTCACTGATTTTGTCTGAAACGAGCAGCATGCGCTCGATAATGGGCGGCAGATCAAAGAAGCTCATTAACTTGGGACTCCGGAAGTTGTGATTGGACCTGGAAAGCGGTGACGGGGTGGCGAAAGCCTTTGCCCTGGGCGGGCTCAGGGATTCTCGCGCATAACGGGGTTAAACGCAAGGACAATCTGTTTTTCGGGTCTGACGGGGGTCAAATCCGATCAAGCAGGCGGTTTTGTCTGTTCCTCAACTCTATCGATTGAGGTCCAAATATCGCCTATCACGGCTAGCACGTCCGCTCCCGCGTCTAACACAGCCTGACTGTTCGTAGAGTTAATTCCACCAATTGCGACAAGCGGAATCTCCCCGACAGCCTGACGGACCCGCCTTAATCCCGCAATCCCCAGCGGCGGATATGAAGACTCTTTCGTTGTCGTCAAGAAGATTGGACCAATAGCGATATAGTCCAGGGGCATAGTCGTGGCGAGGACTGCCTGTGGGACAGTATGGGTAGAGAATCCAATAAGCGCATCAGGACCAAGCAGTTTTCTTGCGACCGGAGGCGGAAGATCATCCTGGCCAAGATGAACACCGTCGGCTCCCAGGGCCAGGGCTACATCAACCCGATCATTAATGATGATCTTGATACCACTTTCGCGTGCAACGGTTAATGCCTCAGCTGCCTCTCGATAGAAGTCGATTGAAGAGAGCGTCTTCTCGCGTAGTTGAATCATGGTCGCTCCCGCCTTGGCTAGGTGTGTCACCTGTTGCGCGTGGGTTAATCCAGACAATCGGCGGTCAGTTAGCGGATACAGCCTTGTTCCCAATAGAGCGCTGCGGAACGTGGTCCTCATAGTGGAGACTCAGCCTTCTTTTTTCTTTGGTCGTTCGTTGGAGCGCAATACCCGCTTTCGTAGACGAATGTTCTGCGGAGTAACTTCCACTAATTCATCGTCACCAATAAATTCAATCGCCTGCTCGAGCGAAAGCTCCTTCGGCGGTACCAGCCGCATAGCATCATCGGCCGAAGCTGCTCGCATGTTGGTTAACTTCTTTTCCTTAATCGCGTTGACATCCAGATCTACAGCTCGGGCGTTTTCACCGATTATCATTCCCTCGTAGACTTTGACTCCGGGTCGGGTAAACAAAGTGCCGCGCTCCTGTAAGTTGAACAGGGCATACGTTGTAGTTTCTCCCGTACGGTCAGCGACCAGAGAGCCGGTTGAACGACCACGAAGGGGCCCTTGCCAATCTCCCCAGCGAAGAAACATGGTGTTTAGCAGCCCCGTACCTTTCGTCTCAGTCAGGAACTCGTTGCGAAATCCAATCAGCCCGCGAGAAGGCGTCTCAAACTCGAGTCTTACCCGCCCAGTTCCGTGG
>DATKIS010000452.1:0-11245 GCA_035543975.1 Pyrinomonadaceae bacterium | reverse complement strand
TTAACCGCCAAGACGCAGAGAACGCCAAGCCATCTTGGGAAGGAAACGAATAAGCACGGCGAGACTTCTAATCATCTTTCATTACGGCCTTGGCGTCGGGGCGACTTCGCGTCTTTGGCGATTGAATAGCTTCTGACTTCTCAATTCTGAATTCTCAATTCTGACTTCTGACTTCTGACTTTATGCCACGCACCCTATTCGACAAACTTTGGACCGACCACGTCGTCTGCGAGCCGGTCGGCGAGCCCGCGTTGCTCTACATCGATTTGCACTTAGTCCACGAGGTCACTTCCCCGCAGGCTTTCGATGGCTTGCGCGTCGCCGGCCGCCGAGTTAGACGACCCGACTTAACCGTGGCGACCGCAGATCACAACGTCCCAACCACCGATCGCAGCCTACCGATTACGGACGAGATCGCGGCCCGGCAGATTGCCGCACTGAGGCAAAACTGCGCCGACTTCAAAGTACCATTCTACGATCTGGATTCCGCCGAGCAGGGTATCGTCCACGTAATTGGCCCTGAGTTAGGCTTTACTCAACCGGGGATGACCATAGTTTGCGGTGACAGTCATACCAGCACCCACGGTGCTTTTGGCGCACTCGCATTTGGCATCGGCACCTCCGAGGTTGAACACGTACTCGCCACGCAATGCCTGCCCCAGCAAAAGGCGCTCACGATGGAAGTCCGTACCAACGGCGCGCTATCAGAGGGAGTGACCGCGAAAGATCTGGCCCTGGCTATCATCGGACAGATTGGGACGGCCGGCGCGACCGGCCACGTAATTGAATACACGGGCGAGGCTGTGCGGGGGCTCTCCATGGAGGGCCGGATGACGCTTTGCAACATGAGCATTGAAGCGGGAGCGCGGGCCGGCATGATCGCCCCTGACGAAACGACCTTTGCGTATTTGGAAGGCAAACGCTTTGCTCCGCGCAACACCCCCGAGAAGTCGGCTTGGGATGATGCCCTGGCCTATTGGCGCACACTCACCACCGACCCCGGCGCTGAATATGATCTGACCGTTGAGATTGACGCGAGTGCTCTTGCCCCCTATGTCAGCTGGGGGACCAGTCCGGGTCATGTCGTGCCGGTTACTGGCAGTGTGCCCCATCCGGTTGAAACGGCAAGCGAAAGTGATCGCCGGGCCGCCGAGCGCATGCTTGAGTACATGGGACTTGTGCCGGGGACGCGGATTGAAGATATTCCCGTCACCCGCGTCTTTATCGGTTCGTGCACGAATGCCCGAATTGAAGACTTGCGCGCGGCAGCCAGCGTGGTTCGTGGTTACCGGATTAACCCGGCAGTTCACGCGATGGTGGTTCCCGGTTCACAGACGGTCAAACGCGCCGCGGAAGCGGAGGGACTCGATCGGATATTCACCGAGGCAGGATTTGATTGGCGTGAAGCGGGCTGCTCCATGTGCCTGGGCATGAATCCGGATATCCTGCAACCGGGCGAACGCTGCGCCTCCACCAGCAATCGCAATTTTGAAGGACGCCAGGGCCGCGGCGGACGCACTCACCTGGTCAGCCCTACGATGGCGGCCGCGGCGGCGATCAAGGGCCACTTCACGGATATAAGAAGGTGGGAATTTAGATCGTAATTTAGAAAAGCTGTATAGGACCTATGCGTCCTATAGGACCGATTCCTATGACTCCATTTCGCAATCACACCGGTATCGTCGCGCCGCTCGACCGGCCCAACGTCGACACCGATCAAATCATCCCCAAGCAGTTTCTCAAACGGATCGAGCGCACCGGGTTTGGAGAGTTTTTGTTCTACGACTGGCGCTACACCCGGAGCGGCGAACCGGAAAGTTCCTTTGTGCTTAACGCCGACCGCTACCAGGGCGCCACGATTCTTCTCGCCGGCAAGAACTTCGGTTGCGGCTCATCGCGCGAGCATGCCCCGTGGGCACTGCTCGACTATGGCTTCCGCGCGATAATCGCCCCTTCGTTCGCAGATATCTTCCGCAACAACTGCATGAAGAATGGGATCGTTCCCGTCGTGCTTTCCGAAGCAGAGGTAGAGAAACTGTTTGAGCGAACCAACAATCAACCGGGTTATCAACTTACCGTAGATCTTGAGCGTCGGGTGGTGGAAGACGACCGGGGCTTCTCGGCCCCTTTTGCCATCGACGACTTTCATCGCCACTGCCTGATGGAAGGCCTGGATGACATTGCGTTGACTGAGCAATACGCTTCACAAATCGCGGCATACGAAGCGCAACGCCCGACATGGCGATCAGCGCAGGCATAGCACTTTCGTTTACAGTTTGTTAGAAATCGATCCACCAAATAGCACGAACGTTCACGAAGGAGCTTTGTGTCGTTTCATGTGATTTAGTGGATCGTATGTTTATTCAATGGTACTTAGCAGACGATGACACCTGAGCAAGCTGAAGCGAGGAAGCTTCAGACATTTCTCGAAACCGGACAAACGCTGGCCGGCACCTTCGAACTCAAAGAGGCGATGTCTCGCGTCCTGGCCACCCTCGACCGGCACCACGGCATGATTCGTGGTTCGGTAACGTTGCTTGCCGAAGACACGAATGAACTGCGCATCGTGGCATCCCACGGGCTGAACGAAGAAGAGGCCCGCCGCATCAAATACCAAATTGGTGAGGGCATAACTGGTCGGGTCGCGCAAACCGGCAAGCCCGTGGTAGTACCGCAGATCAGTCGTGAGCCAATGTTTCTCGATCGGATGGGGGCGCGCAAGAAGGTGCTGAAGAAGCAGGAACTCACTTTTATCTGTGTTCCCGTTCTGGTAAACCGAAAACCGGTAGGCGTGCTTAGTGTCGATCTCAAATACAAAATTGATCGCGACTACGAACGGGCCACCAACTTCCTCGCCATCATCGCGACCATGATTGCCCAGGCAATCAAGGTCGGACATTTGCTCGAAGCCGACAAACAACGCCTCGTCGACGAAAACACCCATCTCAAGCAGGAGCTGCGGGAGCGTTACGACTTCAGTCACATTGTCGGCAACTCAGGTCCGCTGCGGCAGGTCTACGAACAGGTGACGCAGGTGGCCCGCACAAATACCACGATCCTTCTCCGCGGCGAGTCCGGCACCGGCAAGGAGTTGATTGCCCACGCGATTCATTACAACTCGCTGCGATCGGCCAAGCCGTTTATCAAGGTGAGTTGCGCGGCGCTGCCGGAAACCTTGATCGAATCCGAACTGTTTGGTTACGAGAAGGGCGCCTTTACCGGTGCCCAGGGCCGCAAGAAGGGCCGCTTCGAACTTGCCGAAGGCGGGACGCTCTTTCTCGATGAGGTGGGAGATTTGAATGTCTCCACCCAGATCAAGTTGCTGCGCGTCTTACAGGAACGAGAGTTTGAACGCCTCGGCGGCACTGAGACGATTAAGGCCAACGTCCGGCTCGTCGCGGCAACCAACAGAGACATGGAACGAGCGATTGCCGAAGGCGCCTTCCGGGAGGATCTGTATTACCGTCTCAATGTGTTCGCGATCTTCATGCCGCCCCTGCGAGACCGCAAGTCAGACGTGCTGCTGCTCGCTGACCACTTCCTCGAGAAGTATGCTCGTGAACATCACAAGAGCATCAAGCGCATTTCAACTCCGGCGATTGACATGCTGGCCAGCTACCACTGGCCCGGCAATGTGCGTGAACTGGAAAACATAATCGAGCGGGCCGTGCTGGTATGTGAAACTAACGTCATTCACGGCCACCACCTTCCGCCAACGTTGCAAACCGCGGAGGGCTCGGGCACGGTTACCCGGCTCTCACTTGAGTCAACCGTCGAAGCTTTTGAGCGGGACATCATCATGGACGCACTCAAGACCACGCGCGGCAGCCGCAAGAGGGCAGCAAAGTTACTCGATACTACCGAGCGCATCATTGGCTATAAGGTTAAGAAGTACGGGATTGATACCGAACGCTTCCGCACTTAGGACCGCAATGCCTCTTTGAGCAAGCCTCCAATTCCCAATTTAAAGGTCTATAGTGAGTGGCTCAAGGTTAGGAAGGTGGGCTTGCCCCCGCTCTTCGATTTTCGATTGCGGCGTTTTTACCAACTGAGCGGGGGCAAGCCCACCTTCCTGACCTGCAAATTCGCGGGCGTTGACCTGCGCACAGCAGGTAGGTTTTTGTGAGAAGCGGCATGAACGAGAACCGGCGCACATCCGAAACCAAACCTTTGTGGAGCGCGGAAGACCAGGCGGCGAGGCTCGTCGAGTTGACGAGCGACGCTCCGGACGTCAAAGAGGCGCCCCTGCGGCGCGACGTCCGCTCGCTTGGTCGCTTACTCGGTGACGTGTTGAAGGAACAGGCCGGCGCAGGATTGTTCAACGCGGTCGAAGAAATTCGCCAACTCGCGATCGAATACCGCGAGATGGAACCTGACCCTGAGCACGACCCGTCCGCCGCCCGTGCGGACAGTCTGATGGAACGGATCGATGTGATCGTCGGCGAGATGGGCTTGATTGAAGCCTACCGCGTCACCAAAGCTTTTGCCATTTACTTCGAACTTACCAACCTCGCGGAAACCAATCATCGCAAGCGACGTCGCCGCACCGCCATGCTCTCGACCGAACGCCCTCCCCAGCCGGGTTCGATCCGCGGTACCTTCCGGCGCATGCAGTATTCAGGGATAAACCTGGCCGCCGCCCTGGAGTGGTTGCGGCAAATTGAAGTCATACCTGTCTTCACCGCCCACCCCACCGAGGTCGCCCGCCGGACAGTCTTGTTTAAGCGCCAGCGGATCGCCGCGCATCTGGAATTGCTGGATCGCTTACCGCTGACGGATGCGGAATCGAATAAACGCGAAGCCGCCATCGCCGCCGAGATAACCGCGCTCTGGCAAACCGACGAAGTTCGCCGCCGGCCGCCCACCGTCGAGGACGAGATCAAAATGGGACTGGACTACTACTCCGGTTGTTTGATCGACATGGTCCCCAACCTATATGAGGAATTCGCTGACGCGCTGCGAGAGGTTTACGAATGCGAACTCACTGCCGGCGAGTTATCCGGCTTTCTTCAGTTTGGTTCATGGATTGGCGGTGACCGGGATGGGAATCCCTTCGTCACCGCAACCTGCACGCGCGATGCTCTGCAGCTGGCGCGGCAGGTGATCCTGGACCATTACCTAACCTCGGCAAACGAGCTGATGGACCGGCTCAGTCCCTCGGAAAGACAAACCCCGGTCACGTCCGCTTTGCGTGAGGCCGTTATGCGATATGCGCAGCGGATGCCCTGGGTCGTCGCCGCAAACGAGACCCGGGCTCAGGAAGAGATCTACCGCAGTTTCCTGGACCATGTCCTCGAGCGTCTTCGCGCCACGCGCGCTGGGGCCCTCCAGCCGCACGCATACCCGACGGCGCAATCCTTCGCCGACGATCTGGAACTCTTGCGTGAGAGCCTGGCCGCCAACGGAGGCAGTCGCATTGTACATTTGCTGCTGGATCCGCTCATGAGACAGGTCGACACTTTCGGTTTCCACCTACACTCACTGGACATCAGGCAGCACGCGCGGGTGCAGGCCATGGCGATCGCCGAACTGGCTGACGGCGACAAAGCCGGCGGCGCCGGTCAGGTAAGTTTGCCTCCCTCGCCTTCCGAGGAAACGCGCCGGCTGCTGGAGAGCCTGCGCACAGTGGCGGACCTAAAACGAGAGTTTCCACCGCAGGCGATTCGCAGTTACGTCATCAGCGGCGCCAGTAAGGTGGAAGATGTGCTGGCGGTAGCTTGGCTGGCCCAGCTTTGCGGGGTACAACTGGCGGCATCGGCGGACGGGCCAAACGGCGCAGATCCGGGGCTCATGCCGGTCCCCCTGTTTGAGTCAATTGAAGACCTTCGTAACTGCCCCGCGATTTGCCGTGCCCTTTGGAATTCGCCGGACTATGCACCATTGCTCAACTCATGGAACCGGCGGCAGGAAGTAATGCTCGGTTATTCGGACTCTAACAAAGACGGCGGCATGCTCACCAGCGCCTGGGAGATTTACAAAGCACATCGCGCCTTACACGCAGTCGCCGAGGAGTGCGGAGTGAAGCTGACACTCTTTCACGGCCGCGGCGGAACGGTCGGCCGCGGTGGCGGCCCCACCCATCGCGCGATTGTGGCGCAACCCAGAGCTGCGTTCAGTGGTTCACTGAAGATCACGGAGCAAGGCGAAGTGCTTTACTGGAAGTACTCGGATGCTGTTCTAGCCGAACGCAATCTCGAACTAATGGTGGCGGCCTCGCTCGAGGCGCTCGCCAGACCCGGAAGCACTGCAGTTGACCCCGCCGAGGAAGCGAAGTGGGAGGCCGCGCTCGAAGAAATGTCCGAGGCGGCGTTTGCTTTTTATCGGGAACGCATCGTGGAAAACCCCGAGGTCTTGACCTACTTCGAGGAAGCAACACCCGTGCAGGAACTGGAGCACGCGCGGATTGGTTCGCGTCCGGCGCGGCGAAGCGAAGCGCGTGGCCTCTCGGATTTACGCGCCATCCCCTGGGTGTTTGGCTGGATGCAGAGTCGGCATGTGTTGCCCGGCTGGTTTGGAGTTGGCTACGCGCTGGAAAGGTTTGCCGGCAAGGACCCGGAAAGCGAACGACTGCTGCAGACGATAACGAAGAGCTTTCCCTTTTTCTCCGATTTGATCGGCAACGTTGAAATTGGAATGGCGAAGGCAGACCTTACAATCGCGCATCGCTATGCCGCTTTGGTGACGGACGAGGGTGTGCGCGAGCGTGTCTTCGAAATGATCGCGGAAGAGTTTGAGCGGACGCGCCGCATGATTTTGCGGCTGACGGGACAGAAAGAGTTGCTGAGCGGGAACCCGGTGCTGGCCCGCTCAATTCGACTGCGGAATCCTTATGTTGATCCGTTGAGCCTAATTCAATGTGCGCTATTGCAACGCAAACAAGCTGGTGAGGAAAGCGAGGATTTGAACTACGCCCTCGCCGCCACCATCAACGGCATCGCCGCAGGTTTGAGAAATACCGGCTAATGGTAACAGCAATAGGTCCAATAGGACGTATAGGTCCTATTTCTTCTGTCCTATCTTCTTCGCCTTAGCCACACAGCACCGAGCCGCCATTCACATTAAGAATCTCGCCGGTGATGCTCGCTGCCCAATCCGAGGCGACAAAAACAATCGCCAGGGCGATGTCGTCGGCAGTGGCGACTCGACCAAGCGGTATAGTGTCTACGATCCTCTGTTTGACACCAGCGTCGCCAAATACCTCGTCATTCAACTCGGTATCGACCCAACCCGGAGCTACGCTGTTCACCCTGATATTCGGAGCGAGTTCGGAGGCCAGGGCCTTGGTGAAACTAATTTGACCTCCCTTTGAAGCGGCGTAATTTGAATAACCCGCTTCACCACGCTGTCCAGCCGTCGAACTCACGATCACAATCGAGCCGCTTCCCTGCTCTTTCATGAAAGGTACGACGGCGCGGCAGACGGTCCAGGTTCCCTTTAGGTTGGCATCGATTACCCGATCCCAGAGCGCCTCTGACATCTCTTCGACCGGCGCTCCTTCCCAGATGCCCGCATTGGCCACCAGCAGATCGACGCGGCCAAATTGTTTGACCGTTGTTTCGACCAGCGCGGCAGTCTGAGCCACGTCAGAAACGTCAGCGCGCACAGGCAGCGCCCGCACGCCATGCTCACGGGCGCGTCGCGCGACACATTCCGCCGCCTCTTCATTGCGCGCATAGTTGATCACCACATCCGCGCCCGCCTCAGCCAGGCGCAGCACCGTCGCGCGACCAATGCCACGCGCGCCGCCAGTCACGATCGCTACCCGGCCACGCAATAGCGACGACGGCAACGCGGTTTTGCTTATAATGTTGTCAGCCATCTATTTACCTGAATACTTACTGTTAGAACCGCCTGGTAGGCGGGCGGGCCATAAAGCACTCGATCGCAAAACCCCGCTTACGCAGGTGGTTCTGACAAATTCACATGCCGATGCCCTTGAGGTGATAGCGTTCCGTGTCGTAGAGCCGGGTCACGTCAACTGTGTCGATCTTCCCCAACACCGTCGAAATATCTACCAGGGAAAGGTCGCACGCCGGGGCTATTCCGCGCGCCGAAACCATTTTGCCAAA
Organism: Pyrinomonadaceae bacterium; assembly: GCA_035543975.1. Lineage (GTDB taxonomy): Bacteria > Acidobacteriota > Blastocatellia > Pyrinomonadales > Pyrinomonadaceae > PSRF01. The sequence goes on along the minus strand of DATKIS010000452.1, from coordinate 3,176 downwards.
CTCGCCATCCGCCACGGCGTCCGCCGCCCGCGCCCCGAACATCAAACCCATGATTCGATCCACCGGCGAAGGCGTACCACCACGTTGCGGATGCCCCAGGATCACCGAACGCGCGTCGTAGGGTGTATCACTCTGGATTCTGCGCGCCAGAACTTCGGCGATGCCCCCCAGCCGCGCGTGCCCAAAAGCATCGTGCCGATCGTCAATGATGATTAGCTCGCCGTCTTCGGCATAGGCGCCTTCCGCCACCACCACAACCGAGTAACGCGGATGCAGCGGATCACGTGGGTGAGAGGTTGAGTCTCCCAGGTAATTACGCAAATGCCGATAAACCTTTTCATAACGGAATGGGTGTTCGGGGATCAGGATGATGTTTGCCTGACCCGCTACGCCCGACCAAAGCGCCAGGTGACCGGAATGCCGGCCCATCACTTCGATTACTTGCACCCAGCCATGCGAGCCTGCGGGCGTGCGCGATCGTTCGATGACTTCCGTCACATTTCGCAGGGCCGAATCAAAGCCCAGCGTGTAGTCCGTCCCCGCCAGGTCCTTATCGATCGTCTTGGGAATCCCAACTACCCGCAGGCCTTTCTCCGCCAGCCGGGCGGCAACCCCGAGGGTGTCTTCTCCGCCACAGGCGACCACCGCATCGAGACCGAGTTTCTCAACGTTGGCCAACACCTCGGCTGACCTGTCGATCCTTTCACCTAATTCATTCGGTGACTGGAAAGGGTTGGTTCGCGACGAGCCCAGGTTAGTCCCGCCGTCTCGATCCCATCGCCGCACTGCGGCGCGGGCGAGCGGCACGACGTCAAATGGCGGGTCAAGCAAACTGAGCCAACCATCGCTGAGACCGACTGTTTCAATTCCGCGTTCCGAAGCGCGATATACCAAACCCTTGATTGCCGGATTGAGTCCCGGGGCATCGCCTCCCCCGGTTAATACGCCGATGCGTTTTATTTCAGCCATAAAAGTTAAGAAGTGATCCTCCGGGAACCAGTTTGTCTTGAATCGGCAGAAACCGCAAAAGTGCAGCGATAGGGCCGATAGCTCGAATAGGTCCTATCTACGCTTCGCAGCCATCCGCTCCCTTCAGCGGCGCCCTGCCCGCGCCAGCGCCGGCTCTTCTTGCTCGAGGTGCGCTTTGATGAGCGGGGCCAGTTGTTCGGGTTCAGCTAGAAACCCATCGTGGCCGTGTGCCGAAGTCAGCTCGGCGTAGCTGGCTGCCACCCCGGCAGCTCGGGCCGCCCAGGCGAGCGCCCGCACGTCGCTCGCTGGAAAGAGCCAGTCGGAGGAGATTCCAATCAGCAACAGACGGGCGCGAATCTGACGCAACGCAGCCTCACGAGAAGCCGCCGATCCATCGCCCAATTCGAAGGTGTCCATCGCTTTCGAAAGCACCAGATACGAGTTCGCATCAAAGCGCCTGGTAAAGCTCGCGCCCTGATAGTCCAGGTAACCAGCAATGTCGTAACGCGCATTTAGTGAACTACTCGGTTCCTCACCACTCCTGTCCGGCCGCCGCCCAAACCGGTCTGAAAAGAGTCCGGCTGACTTATAACTACAGACAGCGATTTCCCGCGCCAGGGCCAGACCCGCAGTTGGTTGCCGTTCCTGCGGATAGTCGCCACCGCGCCAGGCCGGGTCATTGCGAATCGCCTGGCGTTGCAAATGATTGAGGGCCAGCCCCATCGCGGAAAGAGGCGCCGCTCCAATGGCAATGCACCGCTCCGCCCTCTCCGGAAACGTTACCGCCCAACACAGTGCCTGCATCCCCCCAATGGAACCCCCGACCACAGTGTGTAATTGCTTGATGCCGAGAAAATCAATCAGTCGCGCCTGAGCTCGAACCATGTCTGCAATTGTGACAACCGGAAAGTTACTCGCGTACGGTACCCCCGGGTTCCGGGGATGGTCGCTGCATGGACCGGTCGATCCGTAGCAGGATCCGATCACGTTCACGCCGATGACACAGAAGCGCGTGGTGTCGAAGGGTTGGCCCGGCCCAAACAGCTGCGGCCACCAGTCTGCGACGCGCGCTGAACCAGACAGAGCGTGACAAACGAGCAAGCCGTTGTCACGCGCTTCATTCAGCTTGCCGTAGAGCGCGTAACGCAGCGTCACAGGCTGCAAGGCGCCGCCAGCACTAAGCCTGAACGGTTCCTCATTTCCGAAGGTGAAATCTCCTTCAAATGTTGGCTCCACGGCCAGGGTCATCCTTACATTGCGCTCCTTAGGTTACGGTCACCCGGGTAAAAAAAAACTCTCGCGCTAAGTAAGCGCGAGAGCCAAAGCTCATTCGGTTCTTAGCCTTTTTAGGGGAAACGCTGACGCAGGTGGAGACGTGGCGCGCGCATGTGTATACGCATATACATACAGCGACAGGCCGGAATTTCGATCTTCATGATAGTGAATTTTGGCGACACGGTGACGGAAAGGTAAACAATGATCGATGGTCCGTCAACCTAATAGTTTTTATCCAGTGATAAAAACAATTTCGGTAGGACCATCGGCAGTTAATTGCGCCGGCCCCCCCTTCACCTTGCGCATAAGGTTGCAACCGAAAGAGCACGATCCACTAAATCACACTAACAGGCACGAAATTCCAGTCGGTGCCGTTTAGTGTGATTTAGTGGATCGTGCTTTACTGTTCTGGCCATTTAGTCATTCTTGGAATCTGCGAATATCTACTCTTAGGGACACCAAATGATCTCGCCATCAACCAGAACAGCAAACTTCCACTACGCAATTCGCGACCTTGTGAGTGCGGCCGAAGCCCTGGAACGCGCGGGCCGTAGCGTTATCTACCTGAACATCGGTGACCCTCAAGCTTGCGGGTTCCGGCCCCCTGAGCATGTAGTCGAAGCCGTGACGCGCGCCCTCAAAGATAGTTTCACCGGCTACGCCAATTCCGCCGGATTGACTGTAGCCAGAACCGCCGTCGCCGCCTACGCTAGTGCGCTGGGAGCGCCAACCTCAACTGAACAAGTGGTCATCACCTCGGGGGCTTCCGAAGCCGCCGATCTCGTGTTGACCGCTCTGGTGAACGAAGGCGATGAAGTCTTGCTACCGGCTCCGGGTTATCCCATCTATCCTGCGATCCTCACCAAACTTGGTGCGATTGCACGTTATTACCAACTCGATGCCGCCGACAATTGGCAGCCTTCGCTGGCCCA
>DATKIS010000451.1:0-4721 GCA_035543975.1 Pyrinomonadaceae bacterium | reverse complement strand
CTGGCCCTGGCGCGGCAAGGAACCACGAACTTTGAGTAAATCGGAAACCAGTACCGGCAGGTCGAGGAGCTTTCCACAAAAGCGTAATTACCCAGACTGATGGGAACTCGTTAGTTGGTTCTGACACCTAACGAAACATGTGTCAACAAAACTGGAAAAAGCTGAGTGTTTTTGCGGTTCTGATCTTTCTGGCACTGAATACCGTGTCTGCCGCCGTGGAGGATTTTCCTAAAGGCATTCTCATACCCAAAGTTTCATGCCAGACCGACGCTGAGTATAGTTACGCACTCTACCTTCCATCCAGCTATTCGCCATCGAAGCAGTGGCCAATCATTTACGTCTTTGATCCCGCCGGGCGCGGGCAAGTTTCGGCGGAAGTGTTCCGAACGGCTGCCGAGGAATACGGATATATCGTGGCCGCTTCAAATGATTCGCGGAACGGCCCTGGTGTGCCCCTGGGCGCGATTATTAAATCAGTCTGGGATGACACGCACTCGCGTTTATCGATTGATGAGCGTCGAGTTTATGGCGCGGGAATGTCTGGAGGTGCTCGGGTCGCCATTCGATTTGGCTTCGCATACGAAGGATTAATTGCCGGAGTCATTGTCTGCAGCGGCGGGTATCCCCCTGATATCAAAACTTCGACGCGACCACCATTCTCGCTCTTCGGTACAGCTGGCACAGACGATTTCAACCACCCGGAGTTGGTCGCCCTGGATGGCGCGCTCGAAAGAAGCGGCGCATCGCATCGGGTAGTTTATTTCCCTGGTGGACATGAGTGGCCTCCACCTCAAATTCCCTTGACCGCGCTGGCCTGGATGGAGATTCAGGCGATGAAAGCCGGGCGTCGCCCTAACGACGAGTCGTTGGTGGACAAGCTGTTCCAGCGAGCAGTTGAGGAGGTGCGCACCTCCGATATGTCAGGTGATGATTATTCGGCCTACCTTTTTGGCAAGGCCCTGGTTGAAGATTTCAGCGGGCTGCGGGAAGTCGGCGAGTTTCAGAGGAGAGTTGAAGAACTAAAACGATCGAAGGAGGTGCGTGAGGGCCTCGAGAGCGGACGTCGACTTGCTGCGAGACAGCAAAAGCTCTTCACTGAAAGCGAAACTCTTGTTGAGGGCTTGAACACTCCCGAACAATTAGTCGAGATCTGGTCGCATCTGCGCGCCTTGATCAAGGATCTGAGAGGTCAATCGCAACAGACGACGGACTCCGGCGATCGCCGAGTTGCACGACGGGTTCTCAATCAACTATTCGTCCACTCGGTCGAAACGGCAACCGAGCTCCAGTCACGACGCGATTATGCGAAGGCGGCGACCAGACTTGAAGTGGTTACTGAGATTTCACCAAACCAACCAAATTTACTCGTCGTGTTAGCACGAGTTTATTCGGCTAATGGAAGGAAGAAGAAGGCGATTGAGACTCTGAAGCGAGCTGCCGCCGGCGGCTTTTGTGATGTGTCGCGGATAGAAGGGAACACTGAATTCGAGCCACTGCGTAATGACCCTGACTACCAAACGATACTCGCGAAAATGAGAAAAGCGAACTGCTGAGGCGAGAGGTGCTTGAGAAATAGTGCCGCGCGGGCAACCACTGGTTCTCTCTTTAACGCCGGGTCCGCGGCTCTTTTCGTATTCCGGTCTCTACGCGATCAGTCCTCCCCTGAGACTCTGGTTGCAATGGTCTTGAGCGGTTTGAAGTTTTTCCCCCACGAAGATAAGAAAGGTGGCGAAAGAAATCCGCCACCTTTCAAAGTTCCTCTCAATCACGAGCGTGGATGATTAGAAGTCGAACCGCAACGCCAACTGGATTGTGCGCGGTGCGCTAAAGAACACGCGATCCGGCTTGTTGAAGACTGAAGAAGTGACCGTGTTGACCTGGCCAACCGTAGTCGTGGCGATAGGCGCCACGTCATTGGGTGAGCCTGGTATGTACTGTGGGTGGTTAAAGGCGTTGAAGAAGTCTGCGCGAAGCTGAATGCGACGTTTGTTCTCGCCGCCCAGCCCGAAGTTCTTGAATATTGAAAAATCCAGGTTGTTGATGCCCGGAAGCTGCAGCGTGTTGCGGGCCGAGTTTGAGATTGCTCCAAACCCAGCTTGAATATACTCAGCGTTAGGATTGTTGGCGAGGTAGCCCACGATTTGACCTGCGGAATTGGTCAGAGCAGTCACCGCGCTACCTGTTCCGCGGACGCCGTTCGGATTTCTGATGGTGCGGTCGGCGGCCGCGTCGCCGTTACGGTTCGAATCGGTACCAGAAAGCGCCGTTGCCTTTTGGCCTGACTCGGCTGTGTAAGTGCCGGCAAAGTTGAACCCACTGAGTAAGCTCCTCACCAAGCCGTTCTCGTGATTCCTGAACCAGGGAAGTTCATAGATAAACGAGCCGACCAGGCGATGCCGGCGGTCGAGCGCCGAATCGGCCCTGTCTGCTCTCAGATTCTGGAAGTCTTCAACCCGACGCGGGCTAAGGACTGTCGAGAACACTTCGGCGGTTGTATCGTCAATCAAATGGCTCCAGGTATAGGCTCCGGTAAACTGGAATCCGTCCGCGAAGCGACGGGTCAATTGTGCCGACAGGGCGTGATAGGTGGAGCTACCGTTCTGCAAAAAACCAACTATGGTGTTGGTGAAACCGGCGTTGCCAAACCGCGGCACGACTCTCGGACGGGCTTCAATTGTTGCCAACGTCAACGACAAGGCATCGAGCTGCGCCTGGGAAGGACGAGTGAAATACGTTGGTAGACCGCTGAGTCCATTGCCAACCTTCGCTTGAATATTGGGGCGGTTCTGCGTGATTAAGTGGATCCCTCGGGTGCCGAGATAGCGCACTTCGGTGGACCAGTTTTGGCCAATCTGCCGCTGGAAGCTCCCGGTCCAGGTCAGCGAATAAGGAACGTTCTGATCCTCGATGTACGCTGTCGTGTTTGCCCTGGCCGTTACGGGATTGCCAGCGGATGGAACCAACACGTTTCGGATAGCTCCATTCGCTAAATAACCCGGAGCGTAGGGTGGTCCGGTTTCATCGACCAACTGCTGGGCCTGGGGTGGCAGCGCCAGGATGTAAAGGTTGTCAAAGATATAATCGTAGCCCATCGAGAAGCCGGCGCGAATCGAACTTTCGCCGTTACTGCCAAACAGTTTCCCCCTCATCCCCGATTGATAATTCGGTGAATAAGCGAAACCAACCTTCGGTCCGAAGTTTTTCTTCTGTTCAATCGGGGCGTGGAATTCCAGTACGCCAGGCACCGACGAGATCGCATTTTGTTCCTGCATTTGGGCGCCGATAGGCACCTGCTGATAGGAATAGTTAACCCCCAGATTAAGCGTCAGATTCGACCGGACTCTCCAATCGTCCTGCACGAAGGCATACAGAATCCTCTGAGTGCCATAGTAGACGATATCGCCGACGCTGCGTTGGGCCAGGAAATCGGGCGTCAGATCATAAAAATAGAACTGAGCCTCGGAATAGTTGTAGTCGCCACGTGCGCGCTGCGTGAAGCTCTGCGGCGAGATGTTTTGCCGAAAGTCGCCACCGAACTTCAAGGAGTGGTTACCGGTGAGGTAAACGAAATTGTTTACTATCTGGTAGTTGTTTTCGATACCGGTCTGCGGGTAATTCCCGGGAGGTCCAATGTTGACGGCTAGATCCGCCAGGTCGATGTTCGGGAAGGTCGTGTCCAAACCGGGAAACCGGAAACTTGTGGTGACGGGCGCAGAAGCGTCTGAACGACGGTAGGCCAGGCGCGTCTCGTTGGTCAGGCTCGGAGAAAACGTATGCAACAACGTGTAGGAGAACAGTCGCGTTTTGAACGGAACCGACTCATTGAAAACTGGTAGACCAGCGAGACCGATGCCGGCGTTGTTAGTCATGTTGAAGCGTCCGCGGTGCTGCGTCTTCGAACTCTGGGTGTAGTCCACATTGAGAATGAAATTATTCGGGACGTTAAACTGAGGCTGCGGCGCAAGTTGTATCGTGCCAATCGGAAGTTGGACCAAATTGGCAGGGGCACAAAGACCGTTGAGGTCGGGACGAACCCGGCAAAAATTAATTGTGCCGGCGTTATTCGCTGCTGCTACCGGGACGAACTGTCGGTAGATGCTGAGATTGGTTGCCGAGACTCCCGGACTACCCGCGACGGTAGCCAGAGCTGAGGCCGTCAGGGCCGCGATGCCGGCAGGCTGAGCCCCATATCGCTGTTGCAGCCTTTCAAGAGAGGTAAAGAAGAACAGCTTGTCTTTACCCTTCCAGGTGCTGGGCCCGCCCTCGCCGAACTTGGGCAGGATCACTGGTCCCCCGACATTGACACCGCCGCGGAAGTAATCATAGCGAGGCATGAATTGGGTGCCCGGTACGTCGCGTTCGCGCACGAAGCCCTCCTCAATCTGCCTGGCGTCAAGGGCATTCAAATAACGATTACGAACGAATCCATAGGCAGAACCATGGAAGACATTCGACCCGGTCTTGGTGACCGTGATGAACTGACCGCCGTTTGAGCGCGCAAACTCCGCTGAAAACTGGTTCTGGACCAGCGAAAACTCGGCCACAGTTTCTGGTGAGACGTAAGCCAAAGGACCAGTTACGTCCTTGGCATTGTTGTCGACGCCGTCGATCATGAAGTTGTTGTTACGCGGACGCTGGCCGCCTACAGAGCCGCCCGTCCCCACGCCCACGCCGCCCGAGCTGGATACGTTAGGAGCGAGCAAGGCGAGATTGTTAACGCC
>DATKIS010000450.1:0-3305 GCA_035543975.1 Pyrinomonadaceae bacterium | reverse complement strand
AAAGAATGAGAAGAGCCAATGCAGAAGCCCACGCTCCGGGAGTACTGAATTAAATGCCTGAGCTGAGGCGAAGAAGAGCGTGAGCAGCATCCAAATGTGGGAGATGTTTGTCAGTGGCGGCCGGTCGCTTGCTACCCACCGCTGAAACTCCACCAGCCGGCCCCGAACAAACAGCATCATCAACAGAACTGCCAGCACCAGCGTTACCAGCGGCGGCGCGACGAAGACAAACGCGTGGCCTTCCGCGCTGATCCGCAATCCTCCCAGAAGCGCCACGGTTAAGAAGAGCAGCGGCAGCAAGAAGAAGCGCAGGAGCGAACTGTTTCGTGAATGGTTGTTTGTTGGCATCTTCAGCAACTAGACAGGGCGATTTTCCATATATCATTTTCCATTTCGCATCTGTCATTGAATCCCGCGTTTGAGTCTCGAGTGGTTCGTCGACAGAACTCTGCGCCAATGGCAAATGAGAAATGGCAAATGAAAAATGGAAAATCTGCTTTTCTTCTATTTCCTGGTCCTCAACACTTTCAGCGGATTCACATCCCCCCAACTTCGTTCTACGCCTTGTTCCATCTCAGCTTTCAACTCGGCAACCGTATGCATCTGCAGATTTGGGTCATCGATCGTCAACTTCACTGCTGACGAAAGACTGGCCGCGCGGTTGGCTGCTTCCAGTCCCTGCTTGAACAAGTCCTGGTCGTAATAAACGCGACCCCAGCCCTCCCGGTAAAAAGAGTAAGCGATGTAAAACTGCGTTCGCGCATCGCCTTGCGCCGGGTCCGCTTGCTGCCATTCATTACGCGCGGCGCGAAACTGGTCACGTAGGAACAAGGCATAACCCGAATCGAATTTCTCCTGGTTTATCTGGTAGGTACCGCTCGCGACTTCGGCGCTGGTGGCGACCTCTTTGAACGTGCGCGGTTCGGTCGCGTAAATCCAGATGATGAACCCGGCGTAGGCGATGGTTAACGCGAGACCGGCGATTTGGATTGCCCTGGATTTCATTTTGTATTGGGCGGCCATAGGTTCGATAGGTCCTATCAGTCCTATAGCGGATTTCAATTTTACCCTCTCGTCAGTTGTCGATACTTGATTCGGTGCGGCTGATCAGCGGCCGCGCCCAGGCGAGCCTTCCGATCCGCTTCGTAGTCCGAGTAGTTGCCTTCAAACCACATGACCTTGCTGTCGCCCTCGAAGGCCAGGATATGCGTGGCAATCCGATCCAGGAACCAGCGGTCATGGGAAATCACCACAGCGCAACCAGCGAAGTTTTCCAGTGCCTCCTCCAGCGCGCGCAGGGTGTTGACGTCCAGGTCGTTGGTTGGTTCATCAAGCAGTAAGACGTTGGCGCCTTCCTTCAACATCTTCGCCAGGTGCACACGGTTCCTTTCACCGCCGGACAACATGCCCACTTTCTTTTGCTGATCCGAACCGGAAAAGTTGAACCTGCCAACGTATGCTCGCGAATTCACCTCGCGCTTGCCCAACATTAGCAGGTCGGTCCCGCCCGAAATCTCTTCCCAGATCGACTTATCCGGGTCTAACGTCCGGCTCTGATCGACGTAGGCCAGGGCCACGGTTTCGCCAATGCGGATGGTGCCACTGTCAGGAGCTTCCTGTCCGGTGATCATGCGAAACAGAGTCGTCTTGCCCGCGCCGTTTGGTCCGATTACCCCAACAATGCCTCCGGGAGGCAACTTAAACGTCATGTCCTCGACCAGCAAATTATCTCCATAGGCCTTGCCGACCGCGTCAGCTTCAACCACCACGTTGCCGAGACGCGGGCCGGGTGGAATATGAATCTCCAAATCTTCACGCCGCTTTTCCGAACCTTCCTGCAGTAGCGATTCATAAGCATTGATGCGCGCCTTGCCTTTCGCGTGACGCGCTTTGGGTGACATGCGAATCCACTCGAGCTCGCGTTGCAGCGTCTTCTGTCGCTCGCTCTCCGACTTTTCCTCGCGCCGCAAACGCTCCTGCTTCTGCTCCAACCAGGACGTGTAGTTTCCTTTCCAGGGGATGCCCTGGCCCCGATCGAGCTCCAGAATCCAGCCGGCCACGTTGTCGAGAAAGTACCGGTCGTGAGTGACGGCAATGATGGTTCCGGGATAACTCTGTAGGTGATGTTCAAGCCAGGCAACTGATTCGGCGTCGAGATGGTTGGTTGGTTCGTCCAAAAGGAGAATGTCGGGCTTCTGTAAGAGGAGACGACACAAAGCCACGCGGCGGCGTTCACCGCCCGACAACACCGCGACTTTGGTATCCGGCGGCGGGCAGCGCAGGGCGTCCATGGCCATTTCTAAACGCGCGTCGAGGTCCCAGGCGTCCTGGTGATCGAGTTTCTCCTGCACCTCGCCCTGCCGGGCCAGGAGCTTGTCCATGTCCTCGTCAGACATCTCCTCACCAAACTTGGCGTTGATCTCGTCAAACTCTTTCAGCAGATTGACGGTTTCCTGTACCGCCTCTTCCACCACCTCGCGCACCGTTCGCGAGTCGTCGATTAAGGGTTCCTGCTCCAGGTAGCCCACGGTGAAGCCGGGAGAGATAACGGTCTCGCCATTGATGTCTTTGTCGACGCCGGCAAGGATGCGCAGCAGCGACGACTTGCCTGAGCCGTTGAGCCCGATCACGCCAATCTTCGCGCCGTAGAAGTAGGAAAGGTAGATGTCTTTGAGGACCGGCTTCTTGTCGTAAAACTTACTGACGCCGACCATGGAATAGATAACTTTGTTTGGTTCAGTAGACATTTGTGAAATTTGGGATTGTGGATTTGGGAATCAGAATGTGAACTAGACGACTGGGATGCTCACCTGGGCTGGGCCTTCTTCTCATCGCGCACCTCTTTCAGGACGCCGCGAAAGAAGCCGTCGAGTTGCTCATCGCTCATGCCGCTTTCGGCGACTTGTTTGCGGGCGGGCGCCAACAATTCATCCACCGAAGGGCGTGCGATGGCCTGCTCCAGAAGATCGGATGCGACGGTACCCAGGTCCTGGCCCAAAACAGCGGCGCGCTGACGCAGCTTGCTCTCCGCCTCAGGTGTCAATGAGATGTTGATGGTCATAGTATCTCCGGTGAGAGTATATCAAAGGCAGGCAACTGCTTGGCCCGTGGCTGGCTTCTTGTCGTAAGATTTACTGACGCCGACCATAGAGTAGATGACTTTGTTTGGCTTAGTGGACATAGACTAGGGTGTGCCAGAACTGGTTCGCTTGGGAAGTTTGCTTGTAGCAGCAGGTGGGATATACACATCATTCAACATGTGCTCCACAACATCCATAGCGAGGTTTAGTGTCTCTTCAGAGTGA
>DATKIS010000449.1:0-2203 GCA_035543975.1 Pyrinomonadaceae bacterium | reverse complement strand
CAGAGCAGAAGAAAGAACGCCAGCAACATCGAGAATGATTCGTAGAGTTGCGTCGGGTGCAGATGAGCGTCGATGGGCACACCGGTAATCTCATGCCCCAGTTCGGTAAACTTGACCCCCCAGGGAAGATTTGTCGGTTTGCCCCAGCAACAACCTGCTGAGAAACAACCCTGGCGTCCAAAGAAATTTCCGATGGCGATGCCCGGGGCACAGGCATCAGCCGTCTGCCACCATGGCAGTTTGTATCGCCGCATGAGGAGATAGCCGGTTAGCACCGCTCCGAGCAACCCGCCATAAAACACCCCCCCGGAGCGCAGGAAATCCAGTGAGAGTAGTTGTAAGGGGTGATCGCGATATTCCGGTTCCGTGAAGAGCATTAGTATCTTCGAACCAATCAGAGAACTCAGAAGCATCCACAAACTGAGGTCGTAAATCTTTTGGCGCGGCAGGCCGTCGCGTTCCCCGAGTTTGACGGTGATCAGGATGGCGCAAAGAAAGGCCAGCGCCAGGAAAACGCCGTAGGTGTTAACGGGGAAGTTACCAATGCGAAAAAGTACTGGATACATAGTCAGTAGGCAGTGGCCAGTGGGCAGAATGGCAGCAGGCAGAAAACCAGGACTACCGACGTCAACCGCTATCGCCCACAACTGTTTGGGCCTTCCTTCCCGAGAAAACTAAATCGTAGGCTAACAGTAGCGCGCCAACGCAAATGCTGGCGTCGGCAACATTGAAAGTTGGCCAATGATAGGAGCCGGCATGCAGGGCGATGAAATCGATTACGTAACCCAGCCGGAAGCGATCAGTCAGATTTCCGAGGATCCCGGCCAGCAAGAGGGCACACGCTCCGAGCACTCGGTCGTCGCTCCGCGGAGTGCGCAGGAAATAGAAGAAGACCGCGCCGGCGGCGGCCATCGCCAACACCACAAAGAACCAGCGGCCAAAACTACCGCCTTCCTGCAACTGGCCAAATGCGATACCCGGATTCTCTGCATAAATCAGGTCAAAAAAGCCGTTAATGATGGTTCGGTCCTGTCCGAAGCGCAACGACTTCACGGCCCACGCCTTGGAAGCCTGGTCGACCATGTAGAGACCGAAGCTGGCGAGCAAGTAGCCCGCCCGCCAGCCAAAGCGGGTGGATACAGAATCTTGTTCGTGAATTTCGTCCATGGTTAGTCGAATGGCTTCAGCGCCGTAACTTAGCTGTGAAAGAGAAGTCGATCCACGAAAGGACACGAAATAACACGAATGGTTCGGTTTTGTTCGTGCCGCTTCGTGTGAGTTCGTGGATTGTTACTGCTCTTGCGTACGCCCCGAGCTTGTCTCGCTGTCAATCTCTTCCAGTGCTTCCACGCAACGTTCGCAAACAGTTGGATATTTTGCCGATTCGCCGACGTGGGTTGAATAGTTCCAGCAACGTTCGCACTTTTGTCCTTCGGCCCGTTCAACCTCCACCCGAATCGAGGACGTTGTCTCAGGGGTATTTCCCTTCAAATCCACTTCAGGCAGAGCCGTCTGCGACACGATAAAGATGTACCGCAACTGACTAGTATCCTGATAGGGCTTCAACAAGTCATAAATGTCCTGACTCACGTGGAGTTTGACTCTAGCTTCAAGCGAACTGCCAATCTCTTTAGCAATTCGTTTGGCCTCCAGCTCGCGTAAGACCTCTTCCCTGAGCTTGAAAATTGTTTCCCACTGCCCCAGAAGATCTGCTTCCTGGATGGGTTGCACTTCGGGAAACAATGCCAGATGAACCGAAGTCGTTTTGCCTTGACCTGCAGCCCCGGTCCCTTTTGGCAGGTTCTCCCAAATCTCATCAGCTGTGAAAACCAGAATGGGCGCCAGCAGCCGCGCCAGTGCGTCGACAATACGGTACAGCGCCGTTTGCGCGGAACGCCGTGCCTGATTGCGAGGTGCGAAGGTGTACAAACGGTCCTTGATGATGTCGAAGTACCGAGCCGAGAGCGTCACCGTGCAAAACTCAGACAGCAGGTGATAGACCAGGTGAAACTCGTAACCATCGTAAGCGGCGCGTACCTTGCCAACCACCTCATTGAGTTTCGCGAGCGCCCAACGGTCGATTTCCAATAACTCATCGTCCGACACCGTGTCGCGCACCGGATCAAAGCCATGCAGGTTGCCGAGCGCAAATCGGGCCGTGTTGCGAAGCTTGCGATAACCATCGGTAACGCGCTGCAAAATC
>DATKIS010000448.1:0-5307 GCA_035543975.1 Pyrinomonadaceae bacterium | reverse complement strand
TTTGCCCCTCGCGCCTTTTAACGTCTCGTCGGTCCCTTGGCGGCGGTGTGGTGCGCTGGTGACGCTAAGTCACCAACTTGACAATCTTTAAAGGGCTTGGTTATTCTAACCGTTCGCGTTTTAGTCGCCAAAAATAGGGATAGTGAACTATGTCAACATACTTCCCCAGCGGCAAGGATCTCGCTGGAAAACGAAAATGGTACGTCGTGGATGCTGCCGGTCAAACGGTTGGACACCTCGCGTCTGAAGTTGCCTCCATTCTGACTGGGAAACGAAACCCAGCCTGGACTCCTTTCATGGACATGGGGGATCACGTAATCGTGATTAACGCCCGGAAGGCCGTGCTCAAAGGCTCAAAGCTTCAGCAGAAACTGTATCGCCATCACACGCATTACCCTGGCGGTCTTAAAGAAGTGTCGGCGGTGGAGATGTTTGCCAAGAGACCCGACCGCGTAATCTCGCTGGCAGTTCAGGGAATGATGCCCAAGAACAAGCTGGGCAAAGCGATGGCAAAGAAACTGAAGGTTTATGCCGATAGCGAACACCCACACACTGCCCAACGCCCGCAGGTTCACAAACTCACCACCAAATCAAATCAAGCTTAATAATGCAGAGTTAAGAGGAACATAATCGCTGTGGCTGAAATTCAATATTACGGAACCGGAAGACGAAAGACATCAACGGCAAGAGTTTATCTACGTTCCGGCGGTGGCGACTTTAAGATCAATCGGAAGCCTTTCGACCAGTATTTTCCGAATGAAACCCTGCGCATGATCATTCGGCAACCGCTTCAGTTGACTGAGACGGTCGCCAAGTTTGATGTGCTGATTAACGTTCGTGGGGGCGGCCCCGCGGGACAAGCCGGGGCAATTCGTCACGGTATTACCCGCGCCTTGCTCGAATACAACGCTGATCTTCGGCCGGCCCTGAAGCAGGCTGGATTGATCACGCGTGACCCGCGCATCAAGGAACGAAAGAAGTATGGGCAGAAGGGTGCCCGCAAGCGTTTCCAGTTCTCGAAGAGATAACTGGAATTTCGGATTGCGAATTTCGAAGTGCGGAATTTGAAATCCGGGTTGGTGCTTGATTTTTGTTGTGAGTTGATTGAATAGAAATTCGAAATCCGCAATCCGAATTCCGAAATTCTTTAAATCCATTGCCACAGCTCGGATTGGTTGCTCTTCAAACGAGGGGCCGTCAGTTGTGGCGAGTACATTAAACCAGTTCACTGAAAAGGAGACTACAGTTTGGTTTCGGTTACGATGAAAGAACTCCTGGAAGCCGGCGTACATTTCGGCCACCAGGTTCGGCGCTGGAATCCGAAGATGAAGGAATACATCTTCGGCGAGCGCAACGGCATTTACATTATTGACCTGCAGAAAACGCAGCGGATGTTTCGCGATGCGATCGGATTTGTAACGAACGCCATTGCTGAAGACAAAGGCAAGACCGTCCTCTTTGTGGGCACCAAGAGACAGGCCCAGGATGCGGTCCGGGAAGAAGCTGAACGTTCTGGTCAATACTACGTTAACCAACGCTGGCTAGGCGGTTTGCTGACAAACTTCCAAACCGTTCAAAAGTCTATCAAGCGTTTGAAAGACCTCGAGGCCATGCAGACTGATGGCCGCTACGAGAAGCTGACCAAGAAGGAACGCATCAAGCTTGATCGTGAGCGCGAGGGTTTGAACAAGAACTTGTCAGGTATCAAGTCGATGAGTCGGCTCCCTGACGTAGTCTTCATTATTGACGTCCGCAAGGAAGAGATTGCGGTGGCGGAAGCCAACCGGTTGGGCATCCCTATTGTGGCTGTGGTTGACACCAACTGCTCGCCCGAGGGTATTGATTATGTCATTCCGGGCAATGATGACGCCTTGCGCGCAGTTCGGCTTTTTGCTTCTCGCATAGCAGACTCGATAATCGAAGGTCAGCAAATCGCGACCGAAGGCGGCGTGGCGGCTCAGGCCGCGGAAGACCAGGCAGCAGCAGAGGCCGCGGGCCTTCAGGGAGAAGCCCAGGTTGCTTCGGCGACACCAGTCGAGACAACGGCTCCGGCCGCCGCCAGCGAAACTGCTGAGACAACGCAGTCTCCTGAAGCAAATAATGGCAGCGTGGTTAATCAGGCTCCGGCGGCGCAAAGTGAGGCCAGCCCCGCGGTGGATGAAGGCGCCGAGTCGGTCGTTGCGGCGAGTTAATCCAGAACAGCTAGCGATTTTCTACTATTCGGCGAGCGCAGCCTATAAAGCGGAACCTCCGCCGGGCTGCGCTTTTCATTAAACGGATGTTCGATACACTTTAGTTCGTCGCAGGTTGCGCCTTACGCAACTGCCGCCAAACTAAAGTGTGTCGAACAACGCAATCGGAGAGATTTGTAATCATGGCAGACATAACAGCAGCAGCAGTGAAGCAGCTTCGCGAAAAGACCGGCGCGGGCATGATGGAGTGTAAGAACGCCCTGGTAGAAGCTGGCGGCAATGAAGAACAAGCGGTCGATATCCTGCGCAAGCGCGGACTGGCGTCCGCCAAAAAGCGTGAGGGTCGCATTGCGGCAGAAGGAGCCGTTGGCTCCTATATTCACATGGGCGGCAAGGTGGGTGTTTTGCTGGAAATTAACTGTGAAACCGATTTCGTGGCCCGCGGCGAAGAGTTCCAGCAACTCGTAAAGGACATTGCCATGCACGTGGCAGCGGCGGAACCAAGATATGTTTCGCGCGAGGACGTCAACGCAGCTGACCTGGCGAAGGAAGAAGAAATTGCCCGGGCCCAGGCTAAGAACGACCCGAAGAATGCCAACAAACCAGACATGGTCATCGATAAGATCGTAGCCGGCCGCCTGAACAAGTATTACGAAGAGACCGTGCTGCTCGACCAGCCTTTCGTCAAGGATCCAGCTAAAACGGTGGCTGAACTGGTGACTGAGAAAGTCGCCAAGACCGGCGAGAAGATTACCATTCGCCGCTTTACCCGCTATAAGATGGGCGAAGGCCTCGAGAAACGCGGCGAAGATTTCGGTAACGAAGTGGCTTCGCTGGTAAGCTAGCCGCAAGCAGTTCATCAAGCTTCAGTTTGCTTCGGCAGAGGTTTGTAGTACTTGCGGTCCTCGTTACGTCGGCGAACTTTGCGGTTAGGGTTAGCATTCGAAAGCCCTAGTCGCAAGGTTCGCAAAGACAGCGCAGAGTTACGCAAGGAACATCAATCCCATGACCTCCGAGAAATCAAACTCCGACAAAGAAAGCCTGACCTACCGCCGGGTCCTCTTGAAGATCTCCGGCGAAGCCCTCATGGGCGAGCAAAACTACGGCATTGACGTGGATGTGGCGCGAATGGTCGCCGAAGAACTGAAAGCTGTTTATCAGCTGGGCGTTCAGGTTGCGGTAGTGGTCGGCGGCGGAAACATCTTTCGCGGAGTTTCCAAGAGCGCGGGGAACATGGATCGCTCGGCAGCCGACTACATCGGTATGCTGGCCACGGTGATGAACGCAGTCGTGCTCCAGGACGCGTTGGAAAAAGTTAACGTGCAAACACGGGTCATGTCGGCAATCGACATCCCGCAGTTGGCCGAACCCTTCATCAGAAGACGTGCTGTCCGCCACCTGGAAAAGGAACGGATTGTCATCTTCGCGGCCGGCACCGGTAATCCCTATTTCACAACTGACTCAGCGGCGGCCCTGCGTGCCCTCGAGATCAAAGCGGATATCATCCTCAAAGCGACCAAGGTTGACGGGGTGTACAACGCGGATCCGATGACGGATACCACGGCAGTTCGTTACGACTCAATCACCTACCAGCAGGTTTTAGAGCGGCAGTTGAAGGTAATGGACGCCTCAGCGATTTCGCTTTGCATGGACAACAATTTGCCGATTGTCGTGTTTAATATGCGCAAGGCCGGCAACATCATGCGAGTGGTCACGGGCGAAGTGGGTGTGGGAACTCGCGTTTGGTGCGGATAGTTTTACAGAACCGAGCGCGGTAGCGCCGGATGCAACGGTCAAAATCAGCATCAGATAGAATTCGGTATTCTACGTAAAACCCTCTTGATGTACCTTGAATAATCAACGTTGATTCCATGATCCGGCGCTACCGCGCTCGGTTCTGTATGGAGAGCATAGGAACATGAGTGAGAAGGACGTAATCAAAGACACGCGACCGCGCATGGACACGGTCATTGAAGACTTCCGTCGCAAGCTGACTACAGTTCGTACCGGACGCGCGGCGGTAAGTCTGTTGGATTCGGTGATGGTTGACTATTACGGCACCATGACTCCCCTGAGCCAAATGGCGTCGGTGCATGCTCCGGAGCCACAGATGCTTACCGTGCAGCCGTGGGACCAAACCCAGGTCGCCCCAATCGAAAAAGCCATCCGCGCCTCCGACCTCGGTCTTAACCCTTCCAACGACGGCAAGCTCGTGAGAATACCTATCCCGGCGCTTACCGAAGAACGCCGTAAACAACTCGCGAAACAGGTCCACGAGATCGCAGAAGATCACCGCACGGCAGTTCGCAACATCAGGCGCGACTCAAATGAACGTTTGAAGAAGATGCTGAAGGACAAGCTGATTTCTGAAGACAATGAACGCGACGGCCTGGAAGAGGTCCAGAAGCTTACCAACAGCTACATCGGTAAGATTGACGAGCTGACAAAGTCGAAGGAGCACGAGTTGACGACTGTGTAGTTAACTCAAATCCCAACTGTTTTGAGCACAAGAATGGGCCGTTCTCTTTGCGGGAGAACGGCCCAAATTCATTAGCGGAAGGCTACTCGTTAATTTGGTATGGCGAAGACGTCGTCGGTGAGAGTGCTGTTCAGCTTCACATCCTTCACGCTGTAATCGGCGAAGAAGGCGCCGGCCGCCATCTCAAGTCGCTGCGAAAAGCTCACCGGAACCAGCACGCCCTCAAACTCCTTGAATTTTTTGTTCTCAGTTCCAAACGTATAGCCACCATAAGGAATTAGAAAAGACATGACCCGGCCATTCGTGGCGTCAATGTAGAAATCGGTTATGTTGCCCTCGGCATCAGTGACGCGAAAGCCACGCAGTTTTTTCTTGTCGGGCAGGGCGGTGACGGCGTATCCGGGCTGATCGAATTTCCCCAACACCGCCAGTCCGAATTTGCTGGCTGGCGGCATTTCTACCCCGGGTAGTGAGCTGAATGACCGCTCCCCATCATAGATTTGTTTAAAAGCCACAGCGGGACGGGCATCAATCTCGACTCGAACCTTATTGCCGGACACAGCCCACAAAAAACCACCGGGTACTGACTGTGTGGAGTTTGGCGCATAAAGATCGACTGAGCCTTTGAGCACCATG
>DATKIS010000447.1:0-3764 GCA_035543975.1 Pyrinomonadaceae bacterium | reverse complement strand
CTCTTCGAAATCATCTGGTTGTGACTCTGTTGACAGGCTAATACTCGTCAACTAAGATCAAAATTCCCCGTGCTTCAATCTATGCAAATGACCCTTTATGCCTGATACCAAAGAGATTACTTCGCCATTCGACTCTGCAGTTGACCGTTGGGAGCGGGAAACCCTGCAACCGGCACTTGCTCAACACCCCGAAACCAAAAAGCGCTTTGAGAGTGTGTCACTAGAGTAGGTTAATCGCCTCTACTCCCCGGCTAATGTCGACGAGGTCGATTTCTCGCGTGATATTTCCTTCCCAGGCGAGTTTCCCTACACACGCGGAATTCACCCGACAGGCTATCGCGGCAAACTATGGACGATGCGTCAGTTTGCAGGCTTTAGTACTCCGGAAGAGACTAATGCGCGCTTCAAATACCTACTTGCCCAAGGTCAGAATGGTCTCTCGGTCGCCTATGACTTACCTACCCTGATGGGCTACGACGCAGACTCACCACTTTCTGAGGGTGAGGTCGGCAAGTGTGGCGTCGCCATTTCCTCATTGGCTGACATGGAAGTGCTGTTTGATGAGATACCTCTGGAACAGGTAACCGTATCTCAGACGATAAACGCCCCAGCCTCTATTCTCCTGGCGATGTATCTGGTGGTAGCGGAAAAGCAAGGGGCTGATTGGAAGCGAATTTCGGGAACGTTGCAGAACGACATTCTCAAAGAGTACATCGCCCAGAAGGAGTGGATTTATCCTATTCGGCCAGCCATGAAGCTGGTAGTTGATACTTTCGAGTTCTGCACTACGCACGTACCTCGTTACAACCCCGTCTCGGTCAGCGGTTATCACATCCGAGAAGCCGGGGCTACCGCTATTCAGGAGTTGGCGTTTACACTTCGCGACGGTCTCGAGTATGTGGAATGGGGAGTGCACGCAGGGCTCGAAGTTGATCGGTTCGTACCGCGCATGTCCTTCTTCTTCAACGCACACAACGACTTCTTCGAAGAAGTGGCTAAGTACCGCGCGGCCCGTAGAATTTGGGCTAGAGAGATGAGAGAGCGCTTTGGCTCAACCAACGAGCGCACGCTCAAACTTCGCTTTCATACCCAAACTGCCGGCGTTTCCCTAACCGTTCAGCAACCACTGAACAACATCGTTCGGGTGGCTATTCAGGCGCTGGCAGGAGTATTGGGCGGAACCCAGAGCCTGCACACTGACGCCTACGACGAGGCCCTGGCTTTACCAACAGACCGAGCCGCCTTGATTGCGCTGCGCACCCAACAAATCATTGCGGAAGAAACTGGTGTGGTTAACACCGTCGATCCTCTTGGCGGCTCCTATTTCGTCGAAGCGCTCACGGAGAAACTGGAGAAGGGTGCACTGGATTATTTCCGAAAGATCGACTCAATGGGCGGAATGGTGGCAGCCATCGAAAAGGGCTTTCCCCAACGTGAAATTCAGGATTCCGCTTATCAGTATCAGAAAGCGGTTGAGCGGGGCGACCAGGTAATCGTGGGGGTGAATAAATATGCCATGGAAGGTGAAACTCCGATTCCCACGCTGGTGATCGACGAATCGGTGCGTGAACATCAGGTCGAGCGTCTTGAGCGAACCCGTTCGGTGCGTGACAACGGAGCCGTATCAAACACGCTTGATAAGCTGAAAGTCGCCGCCCAACACGCTGAAAACACCATGCCCGCTACCATCGAAGCAGTGCGTGCGTATGCCACGCTGGGTGAGATTTGTTCAGCGCTTCGCGATGTGTACGGTATCTACGAAGAGCCCGCGTTCTAGATGACAATCAACCCTTTCTCCTCCAACGCTATCAAAACCAAAAGCATGCAACTGTTAGCGCTGATTGTTTTCCTGTCATTCGCGCCCGCCAGCTCTGCGCAGACCAAGTCTAAACCCGTGACAACTACGCCGACCTCTGATCGGGCAATCGTCACTCCCCGCAAAGTGGTGATCACCCGCCGAGGCGCACTCCTAAGAAACTTTCCGGAAAAGAAAACTGCAACGCTGACGTACCCCGGGGTGAGCGGCTTAAAAGATCAGATAGTCTTGCGCCGGGTCCAATCGATCCTACAGGTCAAGAATGTGTTCGACACCTCTCTCGCAGAGTACCGCGAGGATACGTGGCTGGAAGAGTTCGGATATAAAGTGAACTACAACCAGCACCATATTCTGGATATTACTTTTACTCAGAGTGGCTCGGGCGCTTATCCAGACACTCACACCAAACACTTTGCAATCAATCTTAAGAACGGAAGCGCTATCAAAGCGTCGGATGTCTTTGTTCCAGATAAGCTGGAACCGCTCAGAAAGATGTTGGATCAAAAGCTCCAGAGTGAACTCAAATCCATTTTGAGAGATCTGGGGGAATCCAAGAGTGATCCTGAGGACATCGCCATCGCAAAGGAAGCAGGTGAGATCCTGGAGTTTAAGGTGGAAAACCTTGATGACTTTTCAGTCGGATCCAAGGGCATAACGTTTTTGTACGATGCCGGCTATCCTCATGCAATCCAGGCGTTCGAGCCTGAGGGTAGTTATTTCCTGAGCTACTCAGAACTGAGACCCTATATCAAGCGCGATGGCATACTGGGGCAATTCGTGCAGTAAAGCTACAATACGAATATGAACGGAAGAAAAATACGCGTTCTGGTCGCTAAGCCCGGACTTGACGGCCACGATCGCGGCGCAAAAATAATTGCACGTGCCCTCCGCGATGCTGGAATGGAAGTCATCTATACCGGATTGCGACAGACACCGGAGATGATCGCCGCGGCGGCCTTACAGGAAGACGTTGATGCCGTCGGCGTCTCGATTCTCAGTGGCGCTCACAACACGCTCTGTCCGCGAATTGTGAAGCTTCTCCGCGACCAGGGCATGGACGACTGTCTAGTGCTTCTTGGTGGAATCGTTCCCCAGGAAGACATTGCCAAACTCAAGGCGGAAGGTGTAGCCGAGATATTCCTTCCCGGGACTTCTACAGAAAATATCGTCAAATACCTGCGGGAGAACGTCAAGCCTCGTAATTAAGTGAACGCTCTGAACTAAGCACCATCGAGTCCCTTTCTGTCCGGTGATATGAATAACGACTCGCATGCAATCGTCAGTGAAATCGCCGGCTCCGTCGCTATCCTGCGCTTCAATCGCCCAACCAAACGTAACCCGCTCTCCCTCGCCACCCTGAAGGAACTCGAGAGCCAATTGTCGGAGCTGATACCCCGCCAGGATTTAGACACTATTGTTTTCACTGGAACCGATGACGTCTTTGCGTCCGGTGCCGACATCCGCGAATTGGCTGACCTTGATTCAGCTTCCGCTCTGAAGTTTTCCAGGTTTGGCCAGGATTTATTTCAATTCATTGCCGAGGCGAGGCAGGTGACAGTGGCGGCGATTAACGGCTTCTGCATGGGAGGTGCGCTGGATCTTGCATTGGCGTGCGACATCCGCGTCGGTTCGCCGGTGGCGGTATTTTCACATCCGGGTGCAAAGCTCGGAATTATTACGGGCTGGGGTGGAACTCAAAGACTTCCGCGAATCATGGGTCGGGCTCGGGCTCTCGAATTGTTTGCAACTGCAGGACGATATTCCAGCCAGGCGGCGCTTGAAATGGGTTTGATTAGTCGCATCGCGGATCCTGTACTCGAATGCGCTCTTGAAGAGGCACGAACAGCCAACTCCGTCGCTAGTCCTTCTTGAGAAACCTGGCAATTCCCTTCTGGCAATCCTCAGTCATCCGCGCGACCACGTTAACATCCACTCCTGTTTCCAGAGC
>DATKIS010000446.1:0-3758 GCA_035543975.1 Pyrinomonadaceae bacterium | reverse complement strand
GCGAGGACGACTCGAATGTAACCGGAGAGGCTGCCGACACCGAAGACGAATACTCGCAGTTTTACGGTGGTGGTGACGACATGGTCCAGGAGGCCACGGGCACGCTCGACGCGCGCGGCCATCTGAATGTTGACTTCCCGGTGCCGCAAGGCGACGAGAACGACACGTCGGATTACAGCTATCGCCTGGAAGCACAAGTAGTGGACGCTGCTCGCCGCACGATCGACGGCTCCGGCAGCTTCGTGGCCACTAGAGGCACCATCGTAGCCAATGCCGATCCCGACCGGTATGTCTATCAAAAAGGTGAAGTAGCTAAGATCGGAGTGACCACCACTGACTACGAGGGCAAGCCCGTATCGGCAAAAGTCCAACTCCAGTTCGTGGAGCGCACCTGGACCAGGAAAGAGAAGAAGGAAGACGAGACTGAAGCCTATTCTTATCCCGAGTATGAGGTTCACGAACGCCTGGTAGCCTCCGGCGACGTGGAGACTGATTCACAGGGACGCGCGAGTTACGACTACGCCACCACCGAAGACGGTAACCTTTCCATCAAGACAGTGATCAACGAGGGCGGCAGACAGGTGGCCTCGATCGGGGGCTATCTATGGGTCACCGACAGGCAGTCTGAATGGAAAGACTCTTCTTACTACAGTGAGGACCACAACTCGATAAAGCTAGTTCCCGACAAGAAGACCTACAAGGTGGGAGAGACGGCCCACGTATTGGCCATCTTGCCGACTGACAAGGCCCACCTGTTGGTCTCGACCGAGTTATCCACGGTGATGTCGCTGCAGCAAGTCAGCTCGCCCGGGAAGTCCGTAATTCTCGATATTCCCATCCAGGCGACTTATGCGCCCAACGTCTTTCTCAACGTGTCTTACGTGAAGAACGGCGACATGTACACGAGCGATCAGCGTTTGGTGGTCCCGGCGTTGGACAAGATGCTCAAGCTCGAAGTCATTTCAAACAAGAGTGAATACAAGCCGCGTGAGAGCGCGTCTTACACCATCCTGGCGCGCAATGCTGAAGGTGCGCCCGTCTCAGGCGCTGAGGTGAGTTTGGGTGTGGTAGACGAATCCATTTACAGCGTAGCTCCCGATTATTCCGGCAACATTAAGAGTGAGTTTTACGGCATGCGCTACAACAGCGTGGAAACTCACCTCTCAATCTCGTATTCCTTCACCGGCTTTTCCGGCGATAAACCCATGGACCTGGCCAGGAACAAGCCGGCCTATCAGCTCGCCGACTTCAAGAGCGAAAGCGAAATGGTCCAACCCATGATCCGGAAAAACTTCAAGGACACTGCCTTTTGGCAACCTGACGTGGTTACCGGCGCCGATGGCCGAGCCACTGTGAAAGTCGAACTACCCGACAACCTGACTACCTGGCGCGCCACCGCACGGGCCGTGACTGCGGACACCAAAGTTGGCGTCACGAAATACAAAGTCCTCTCTCGTAAAGATGTAATCATGCGGCTCGAGACGCCGCGGTTCATCACCCAGGGCGATACGGTCACGTTGTCCGGCATCGTTCACAACTACCTGAACGCCGACAAGTCGACGCAGATATCGCTGGAGGTTAGCGGGGCCCAGTTACAAAACAATGGGCAGCAAACTGTGACCGTCAAAAAGCAGGGCGAGCATCGGATCGACTGGCAGATCTCGGCCCAGAATGTTGGCGAGATCAAGCTGCTGGCCAAGGCCCTCACCGACACCGAGTCGGATGCAGTGGAACTGCCGCTGATGGTGGTGCCGCGTGGTCTTCACCAGGTGAAGAACGAATCACGGACCTTTTCGGAGGAGGCGGCTGACGAGACCGTCTCTTTAGACCTGCCCCCAAATGCTGACGCACGCGCGCGGAGTCTCCGACTCGAAGTTGCCCCTTCGGTGGCCGGCTCCCTGTTTGGCGCGCTGGATTATCTGACTACCTATCCCTATGGCTGCACCGAGCAAACCATGTCCAGTTTCCTGCCCAACGTGATTGTTTCCCAGGCCTTGAAAGACGTGAAGTCAGCGTCGCTTAAGAATCCAAACGACCTGGGCAAGAAAGTGCAGAAGGGGTTGAATCGCCTTTACGCCTACCAGCACGACGACGGTGGTTGGGGCTGGTGGAAAGACGACCAAAGCGATCCGTTTATGACCGCCTACGTGGTTAGCGGGCTGACACTCGCGAAACAGAATGACTATCCCGTCGCCGAAGACCGGCTGGCCAGCGGCCGCGAGAAACTGAGGCAGATGCTCGAGGCAGGAACTACCGAGGCCGGGACCGCAATCGATCTCGAGACGCGCGCGTACATGATCTACGCGCTCGAGGAAAGCGGCGGCGTTGATAATCAGCAGCTGGAGAAGTTGTATTCCGCGCGTGGCAGCTTACAACCATACGGTCGGGCGTTGCTGGCATTGACCCTCAAACAACGCAAAGACGATAAGCGTGCCCGCGAAGTCGCCGCTGAAATCGAACGCACCGCAACGGCGGACAGTTTCGTTGTCAGTTGGGATTCTCGCCGAAAGCCAATGCTGGACTTCGCTGAGTCAAATGACACCGAGGCCACGGCGCTGTCGCTGAAAGCGCTGGCCAGAATCAAACCGGACAGCGCCCTGCTACCCAAGGTCGCGCGCTGGCTCGTCTCCAATCGTCGAAATAGTTACTACTGGAGTTCGACTAAAGACACAGCGTTCGCCATCTTCGGGCTCATCGACTACCTAAAGGTGAGCAAGGAGCTTTCGCCTGATTACGACGTGGAAGTCTACCTGAATGGGGAGAACGTACTTACGCAGCATGTTTCCGGGGGGGCTGCTTCGCAGACGTTCTCGGTCAACCGCAAGGCTGCGGAGGTGGGCGGGTCGAATCAAATCCGAATCGTCAAACGCGGCAAGGGCATGATCTACTTCTCCAGTTCGCTCGATTATTACACCGGCGAAGAGGATGTCCCGGCGCGTGGTTCGGCCGACATGAACATTACCCGCGAGTATCTGCGGCTAAAGATTACTCCCGATGGCGACACCCTCAAGTGGGTGGCCGAACCATTGAGGGGCGAAATCCATTCCGGCGACATACTAGTGGTCCGGTTGAAACTAAGCGGCGCCATCGGACGTCATGTCATGCTCGAAGATCCAATCCCGGCCGGGGCCGAACAGGTTCCGAGCGTCGGGAGTCTTGACCTCGATTACTCGGCGGGTCAGGACTGGTCAGACTGGTATAGCTCGCGCGAGTTTCGCGACAACCGGACCGTCTTCTTCCTCGACTACTTTGACGGTAGCGCGACGCTGCAGTACGCGATGCGAGTCCAGGTGCCGGGGCAGTTTCGAGTGGCGCCGGCGCGGGCTGAATTGATGTACCGGCCCAGCGTTCAATCAAACAGCGCATCCGGCAAGATGAGTTTCCTGGAGAGAAAGTAACTTGGCGCAGAGGGCCGACAGTTCAGAGTTCAATCTTTAGCTTGCGTGTACAAACCCGCAGCCTGAAGGCTGGAATCTAAACCCCTGTCCTCGAATTGCACTTGAGGTGAATCGACTATGCTGAACGAGACATTCCAATCAATTGCGGCGGCGGCACGCTCGGTCCTGAAAAACTGGCAGTCAATGCTGCTGATCGCGATCGTCTACGCCGCTCTGCTCGCGGTCTTATATTTCTTCGTGGCCATCAGAGAAGCGACGTTTGTGCAGGTGAGTCTCACTTTCGCCTCCGCGATCGTGGCGCCGTTGCTGTTCTTCATTCTGCAAGCAATGATTGCCAATGAAGCTGCCGAAGGTTCCGCA
>DATKIS010000445.1:0-7313 GCA_035543975.1 Pyrinomonadaceae bacterium | reverse complement strand
GGACCGTCTCGATCTGCTTACTTTTTTTGCTGAACCAGGGCATAGGAGACTAGTTTAAGTTCGCCGAACCTCCTGTTTGAAATTGTTGGGATGCGCCAGAGCCTATCATAATTGAGTAACAATCCACGAACTAACAGGAAGCTAGGTAGGGTCCTGATTTCCCATTCCCCGTGCCCCCTCTGTGGGCTTTGGGTCTTAGTGGTGAGTGTTTTCCGCCGTTTCCCCGCCAGAGCGACACGCCCTAGAACTCGATCCCCTGCTGAGCCCGAATTCCGGCGGTGAATGGATGCTTTATCTCCGTCATTTCCGTTACGAGGTCAGCAGCTTCAATCAATCCCGCCGGGGCGTCCCGGCCGGTTACGACGATGTGGATGGCAGGCTGGGAAACGCGGATGCTGCGGATTTCCTCAAGCACTTCATCCAGCGGCAACAACTCGTAACTCAGCACATAAACCAGTTCATCGAAAACGAGCATGTCGTACTCGCCGCTGCGCATTTTTTCGACGCAAAGGTCCCAAGTCTGACGCGCGGTGGCCCGATCCTGTTCCGGGTTTTTAGTATCCCAGGTGAAGCCGTCGCCCATGGTGTGCACTTCAATGCCCAGCTTTTCCGCCGACTCATGTTCGCCGTAACGATCATTTCGCGACTTCATGAACTGAATCATGCAACACTTCAAACCACGTCCGGCGGCCCGCATCATCAACCCCAGCGCGCAGGTCGTCTTTCCCTTGCCGTTGCCGGTGTGGACCATTAGCAGGCCGCGCGTTTGTTCCTGGTAGTCCTCTCGCCGCCACTTGTACTTTTTTTCAGGCATTAGGTTGGAAGGACGGACGACGGACGACCGGTGACCGAGGGAAGAAGTTGTTCGTGACCATTGGCTGTCGCCGGTCGTCCGTAGGCGGTCAGTCTCTTAGCGCATCTTCCGTGTGGTCGCCATTCGCGCGTGCGACCGCTTCCTGCAACAACGCGATAATCTTTTCTTCGGCTTCTTCCCAGGTGCCCCGCAAGGTGCAGCCGGCCGCGTTGCGGTGTCCACCGCCGCCAAACTTTTCGGCTACCTTGGCCACGTTCACGTCGCCCTTCGACCTGAGGCTGGTGCGATAGACGCCTAACTCGGATTCCTTGAGCATGGCCACTGCCTCAACTTCCTCCACCGTCAACGGATAGTTAACGAAACCATCTGCGTCCTCATCGGAAGCATGGGCCTCGGCCTGCATCTCGAGACTATGCCGGAGGAAGGCAATGCGCCCGGTTGAATCCCGGCGCGCGGTGGAGAGCACGGCTCCCATTAACTGAATTCGACTCCAGGGGTAGCTGGAAAAAACGGCTTCGGCGGTCTTGGCCGGCTTCACTCCGGTCCGCAAGAGTTCAGAAGCAACTTTGAAGGTCCGCTCGGTGGTGTTGGAATAGTGAAAGGAACCCGTATCCGTGATCAGAGCGGTATAGCAACACTCGGCGATCTCCCTGGTCACCCGCACGCCGGTCGCTTTGCACAGGTTATAGATCATTTCCCCGACGGCGGAGGCGGTGGCGTCGATCCAGTTAATCTTGCCGAATAGCGCGGTGGTTGAATGGTGGTCGATGTTGACGACGAATTGTTTGTCGAGATCGATCAGGCCCGGCCGGTCGATGTCTGAACATTCCATCACGAACACGGCCTGATAGGAATCATCTACGGCCGGCGTGACCCGAACATCTTTGGCGCCGGGCAATTGCTGGTAAGCATGCGGCACGGGATCACGCATGATTACTTCGACATCCTTGTCCAGGGCGCGCAGCAACCAGTAAAGGCCAAGTGACGAACCCAGGCTGTCTCCATCGGGGCGGAAATGGGAGGTGATCGCAAACTTTCGTTTTTCTTCGATCAACTCGACGACTTGACTAAGCATGATTAATAAAAATGCTGAACGCAGAATGATGAATGATGAATAAAGCGATCATCATTCAATATTGATCATTCATCGTTTGGCCCTTCCTCTTTCCATTCTTCCTCAATTTTTTCCAGTAACTGGTCGATGCGCTCGCCTTTCTCTTCGATGCGGTCCCGCACGAAATGAATCTCGGGAGTACGCGGCAGATTCAGCGATAGGCTCAGTTGTTTCCGAACGTAGGGAGCAGCGTGACGCAGGGCGCTGAGCGCGAGTTGGTGTTCCGCTTCGTCACCGATGACGGTGACAAAGACCTGTGCATCGCGGAGGTTGTCCGACAGCCGCACGTCTGTGACGGTTACCATTGCTAGCCGCGGGTCTTCCAGTTCGTATCCAACAATCTGGGAGATTTCCTCACGGAGAATATCTGCAACTCTCTCTGGGCGACGCATAACAAAAAAGCAGGAGCAGGTGGCAGGAGCAGGAGGCAGGAACCGCACTTCTTAAAACCTGCCTCCTGCTCCTGCCGTCTGTCTCCTATAGTTCAGTGGCTGCGACCTTCTCTACAATATAGGCCTCGATCTGATCGCCGACCTTGAGGTCGTTAAAGTTTTCCAAACCGATACCGCATTCAAATCCTTCGCGCACTTCCGAAACGTCGTCCTTAAACCGACGCAGGGAAGTGATGTTGCCTTCCCAACTGACAACGCCATCGCGAATCAGCCGGGCGCGAGCGCTGCGACGGATATTGCCATCGATCACCATCGAGCCGCCGATCACGCCGGCCTTCGGTACGCGGAATACTTCGCGGACATCAGCCTTGCCGATGATCTTCTCTTTTTCGATAGCTTCGAGCATGCCGATCATCGCCGCTCGAATCTCTTCCTCGACCTTGTAAATGATCGAGTGGAGACGGATATCGACACTTTCCTGTTTCGCCAAGTCGGTGGCGCGAGCGCCGGGCCTGACATTGAAACCAATTACGACCACCGCCGAGATCGCTGAACCGGCCTGCGTCGCGGACGCCAGCAACACATCTGATTCGGTAATGGCACCAACGCCCGAGCGAATCACTTTCACTTTCACGCGATCGGTAGAGAGTTTCTGAAGAGTGGACTTGAGCACTTCAACCGATCCCTGTACGTCGGCTTTGATGACGACCAGGAGTTCTTTGACTTCACTCTCGCCCAGGGCCTCAATTCCACGTTTGGTGCTCTGCAGCAAAGTAGCCTGCCGGTTCAACATCGTTCGATGACCGGAGATCTGCTGAGCGCGAGCGATATCGGCCACCACCTGCAGGCTATCGCCCGCCTGCGGAACACCTTGTAACCCGAGCACCTCGACCGGAGTGGCCGGACCCGCTTCGGTAATCGCCTCACCCTTATCGTTGAACATCGCGCGAACCCGCCCGAAAATCTGCCCAACAATAAACGGCTCATGAACGCGCAGCGTGCCTTGCTGAACCAGGACGGTAGCCACGGCGCCGCGGCCCCGGTCTAATTTCGCTTCCAGCACAACTCCCGACGCCAAACGAGTCGGGCTCGCCCGCAGGTTAAGAATGTCGGATGTCAGCAAAATAGTCTCGAGCAGGTTTTCCAGGTTCTCTCGCTTCTTGGCGGAAACCTGAACCATTTCGGTTTCGCCGCCCCATTCGACCGGGTTGAGACCTTGCTTAGCCAGTTCCTGTCTCACCCGATCCGGGTTGGCATCCGGTTTATCGATCTTGTTGATGGCGACCACGATGGGCACACCTGCTGCTCGTGAGTGTTCAATGGCCTCGATGGTTTGCGGCATCACGCCATCGTCAGCCGCAACTACCAGGACCACGACGTCGGTTGCTTTGGCCCCGCGCGCACGCATCAGCGTGAACGCCTCATGGCCCGGCGTATCCAGAAATACTACCCGGCGAGATTCACCCGGATGGTCAGGGCTGGCGACCTGCACGCTATAGGCGCCAATGTGCTGGGTTATGCCGCCGGCCTCGCCGGCTGCCACTTCCGTGGTGCGGATCGCATCCAGCAGGGAAGTCTTGCCGTGATCGACGTGACCCATGACGGTGACGACCGGAGCTCGCGGTAACTCAACGTCATCGGCATCGGTGGCGATCAGTTCCTCAAATTCCTCCTCGGCAACCATCTCCTCAAAAGGAACGAAGGTGACTTCATAACCAAAACGCTGCCCCAGTTCGACTGCGACGTCGTCGTTGAGAGGCTGATTGATAGTCGCGAAAACTTTGCGTTGCAGAAGCAGGGTCACCACGTCTTTTGGTTTGATTCCCAGCTTTTCCGCAAACTCCTTGACGGTGGAGCCTTCGATTATGCGGACCGTTTTGAGTTCCCCGGGAGTGGTGGAAGGTTCCATTCTCCCGGCGATTCGATCTTCAAGCGATAAGGCTTTGGGAGGAGGAATGAAGTCGCCCTTATCAAAGCGGCCGGCCTTACCGTCAACCTTGCGTCCCCCGCGAGCCGGCGTGCGGCGCGATCGGCGACGGCCGGCATCGGGCGGCGGTATATAAGTCGTTTGCGGAGTGGCGGTTTCGCCGGGAGTGCCCAATCGCTCCGTCTTCGCGAGCGGAGTGCGCTCTCTGACCCGAGTGCCTGCGCGATCGACGCGCTCCTTGGGAGTCACGGTGGGCGGCGGTATCGGAGTGGGGGCACGTTCGCCAGGACGAATCCCAGCGTTGAGGGCCGCTACTGTAGGTCTTAGAACTCTGACTTGCCGTGACGGCGGCGGGACGACGGCCGGAGCGACAGGCGCAGGACCCGCCGAAACTACCTCGACTTCTGCTACAGCTTCCATCACCGGAGCAGGAGACTCATCTATCTCAACGGGAGCTTCTGCAGCTTCTGGCGCTGGTTCAGCTGCCTCGGCAGAAGGCTGTTCAGCGCGGGTGGCCGGGGCCAGCTTCTTCAGCAGTCTGGCGGTAGTGGCTGGTTTAGGAACGTCCGCAGGCGCAGAGGGAGCTGGGATTTCGGGTTCCAGGCTGGGCGCTGCACTGACCTCGGGCTCGGGTTCAGGAGCGGCCTCAACAGTTTCTACCGGTGGAACTTCCTCAACCGCGCGCTCAGCTCGCTTGACGACTCGCACACCGCGCTTTGCGATAGTCTCTTTTTTGGGAAAGTACTTGTTACGTATCTTCTCAGCCAACTCCTTTGAAACAGAGTTGGAAGGAACGCTGACGTCAACACCTTCGCGGCGCACCTCTTCAATGAGGCGCTTGGTGTCAAGCTTCAGTTCTTTGGCGAGATCGTAAAGGCGAATCTTAGAGGAAACGGTCATGCACTCCTTCTTAGACGCTGGTAAAGCTGTGCGTCTGGCTTCTCAAGTGGTTTAAAGAACTCTCACCCTAAACCACTTTTGAAGGCCTTCAATCAGAAGCGCAACACACAAGAGTGGTAA
The DNA here is from genome assembly GCA_035543975.1 of Pyrinomonadaceae bacterium. Classification (GTDB taxonomy): domain Bacteria; phylum Acidobacteriota; class Blastocatellia; order Pyrinomonadales; family Pyrinomonadaceae; genus PSRF01. Next base: position 2,046 of record DATKIS010000445.1, on the reverse strand, counting down.
AGGAGCGAGCAACGCAACTCGCCGGAGGGGCCGGTGCCTGCGTTGGAACTAATTTGCTGCATCGGGGGAAGCATCCTGCTTCTCTTCGTCAGTGCTCTCGCTTGATGCAGCTTCTTCCGAAACCGCGGGAGCAGATTCTTCGGTGTTTGCAGCCGACTCACTATCTTCGGTCATGGCAAACTCGTCGGCCAAAACCTCACTGTCCAGTTCACTCAAATGCTCGAGGGCAGCTTCTTCGGTAGACGTAATATCAGGCGAGGGAACAACCGTATCAGGTCGCAAGTCACGCCCGGCTCCCTGGAGAACCAGTTCTTCTTCAGTGATTGGATCGGCTTCCGTCAAGGCCACGGGATCGGCCGAGTGTTGGGCCAAAATCTCGGGTTCGGCTATGAAAGGAGAACCAGATTCAACGGCCTCATCGTAGCCTTCAGCGGTCGGGTCTTCTGTTGCCGTCTGCGATTCGACTTCTTCAGCCTCGGCCACCGGCTCATCATCCTCAACTGTCTCGGAGGCTTCAGCCTCGACGGTCTCACCCGCCTCGCCGGCTTCGTCGGTTGAATCGACCGCCAGGGTCTTGTCGCGCATGGCTATGACAGCCTTGGCCGCATTCAAGATCACTTCGGCTTCGTCGAGACTCAGGTCAAGAAACTCAACCAGGTCGTCAACCGAGGTTTGCGCCAACGCATCGATATCGTTGATTCCGTGTTCCGCAAGAGCGTCGGCCTGGGCTCCGGTAACGCCCTCAATGACCGAAAGCGGCACGGATTCGCCGGAGGCGATCAGCGCGCCCATCTGCTCAGTAACTTCGCGCTTGATTTCTTCTTCGCTGCGGATGTCGATGTTCCAACCGACCAGCTTGGTGGCGAGCCGGACGTTCTGGCCTCGCTTACCGATGGCCAGCGAAAGCTGATCCTCGTTTACGATCACTTCCATTTGCCGGTTTTCAATGTCGGTAATGCGGACCTGATTGACCTTGGCCGGCGACAGCGCGTTGGCGGCAAAAACTGAGGGCTCATCCGACCACTCGATAATGTCGATCTTCTCTCCGCGGAGCTCACGAATGATGGCCTGAACTCGCGACCCCTTCATGCCGACGCAGGCGCCGACAGGATCTACGTCGCGTTCATTTGAGGTGACTGCAATCTTAGCGCGCTCACCAGGCTCACGCACGGCAGACTTGATCACGACAGTGCCGTCGTAAATCTCCGGTACCTCCATCTCAAACAACCGCAGCAGCAGCTCGGGAGACGTACGCGACACCTCCACTTGAGGTCCCTTGGATTCTTTGGAAACGTTATTGATAACGACGCGAATCCGTTCGCCCTGGTTCCACTGTTCTCCGCGCGACTGTTGCGAACGGGGCACAATCGCTTCGAGGTTTCCCAGGTCGACAATGATGTTCCCGCGTTCAAACCGCTTCACATAACCATTAACGAGATCGCCGATCTTGTCGATGTACTGCTCATAAACGTTGCTGCGAACTGCGTCGCGGACCTTTTGAAATAGGATTTGCTTGGCGGTTTGCGCCGCAATACGGCCGAGTTCTTCCATCGGCAATGGCAAAAGGAGCGCATCGCCCAATTCCACCTCTTCGCCGGCGAGCTCTCGAGCTTCCTCGATCGAAAGTTCAGTTGCCTCGTTGGTCACTTCATCGACCACCACTTTGGTTGCCGAAAGCTCGATGCCCGTTTCCGGATTCCAGTCGACCTGGATGTCTTCGCCGGAACGAAACTGCTTTTTGGCAGCAGCTCGAACAGCTTCCTTCATGGCGTCGATAACGAGGTCGCGCTCAATGCCTTGTTCCTGACAGAGCGCCTCGATGTTTTGTGCGATAGATGAACTCATAACCCTTTTTGTCTCCGGTTGGCTCGACGCTCCAAACTGTGCGCCGCTGAGCCTATTCAGTTGTTATTCAGTTGTAAGATCCGAAACTCTCGCTCTTTCCTGCGCCCGTCGAAACTCCTGGTCTACGTCCAACTCCAAATTCGCTTTGGCAATCGCATCCAGCGCAATTCTCACGTTGCCGCTGGTCCGATCTTCAAAAAC
>DATKIS010000444.1:0-8690 GCA_035543975.1 Pyrinomonadaceae bacterium | reverse complement strand
ATTGAAATACCTCCCGTAGCTTCCGTTGGCATACGCTTTGATTTAGGAACGGCGACAAGTTCTACGTTTTTTGGAAAGTTTTGTCAGAACCACCTGCGTTAGCGGGTGACCATTCAGAAGTCAGGCCGCCCGCTTACGCAGGCGGTTCCGACAAAGTTATCAGACCACCTGCGTTAGCGGGTGACCATTCAGAGGTCAGGCCGCCCGCTCCGACAAGAAGTTAATCTTAGCTATGGATATTAAGCGTCCCGGAAAATCTAAACTCAAGAAACGCATTCGCACGGTCGTGTTCGTCGTGGTTGGGCTGGCTGCGGTCGGCGGCATCACGTATGGCCTCACTAAACTCAAGCCGGCAGCGCCAACTCTGGATCGTTCGACCGCGGTCATCGGCAAAGTTAAGCGTGGCCCAATGGTGCGCGAGGTCCGCGGCAATGGCACGTTAGTGCCCCAACTAGTTCGCTGGGTGCCGGCGCCTGCCAACGGTCGAGTCGAAAAAATTCCGGTCCAGGCCGGCGTGGTCGTGGGCTTCGACACTGTGATTGCGGAACTTTCGAACCCGCAGATGGAGCAAGAAGCCATGGACGCGGAGTTCCAGGTGAAAGCAGCCCAGGCGGACGAAGAAACTCTCCGCACGCGCCTCGAGAGCGAGTCGATGACTCAGCAGTCTACGATTGTCGGAATCAACGCTGAATACAGCCAGGCCAAACTACAGCTCGATACTGATGAAGTACTCGGCAAACAGGGGTTGGTGCCCGAGTTGACCATGAAGATCTCGCGCATGAAGGTGCAGGATTTGGCCAGCCGCTTGAAGGTGGAACAGCAGCGGCTGGCGGTAGGTTCGAAATCAGTCAAAGCGCAGATCAGTGCGCAACAGACGCGGATCGCACAGTTTCGCGCCCTGGCGAAATTGAAGCGGGAACAGGCAACGGGATTGAAAGTCCGGGCCGGCACCAGCGGGGTGTTGCAGGAAGTATCGGTGCAGGTAGGCCAGCAGGTCTCGCCGGGATTCAACATGGCTCGAGTCGCCGACCCCAATTCGCTTAAAGCTGAGTTGAAGGTGCCCGAGACGCAAATCAAAGACGTGAGGCTGGGCCAGAAAGTGGCCGTCGATACCCGCAACGGAATAATTGAAGGGCAGGTACAGCGAATAGATCCCGCCGCTCGCGAAGGAACCTTCATCGTCGATGTGCAGCTGATCGGAGTCATTCCGCCGAGCGCGCGACCTGACCTGAGCGTCGACGGCACGATTGAGCTGGAGCGACTTGCTGACGTGTTGTCGATGGATCGCCCGGCGTTTGGGCAGGCAAATCAAACCGTCAAACTATTTCGGCTGAATCCGGATGGACAGGAAGCGGTTCGAGTTGCCGTAACGCTGGGACGCAATTCGGTAAGTACGATTGAAATCGTCGACGGACTGCGCGAAGGCGACCAGGTGATTTTGTCTGATACCACGGCAATGGATAACTACGATCGTATTCGAGTGCGTTGAGTCTTAACTCCGCCTCCGTCCCTTATTTGATCGTGTTCGGCTTTTCTCTTGCGATTATGCCGCCTTCCCCGCGGTAAGGCTACGTCTTACCGGGAAGGTCCCAGATTCTTTCGAGGCTGTGCCTCCGCGTGACGCAGGCATAGCCTCGAAATTCACCACAACGCACTTCGGTAAGGCACAGCCTTACCGCACGGAAAGCGGCGCAGCCGCACAAGCAGGACAGAATGCGGTAGACCCGCAAAATAACCAGAGTACTCACCTAACCATTCGAAGGAGACAATGATGAGTTCATCCGATCCCCTTATTCACCTTGCCGATGTCAAGAAGGTCTTCTACACCGACGAAGTAGAGACCCACGCGCTTTCCGGCATTCATCTGGACATCCAGAAAGGCGAGTACCTCTCGATTGCCGGTCCTTCGGGGTGCGGCAAGTCAACTCTCTTATCAATCCTCGGGTTGCTCGATACGCCGACTGATGGTCAATACGTGCTTAACGAGACGCCGGTGGAAAATCTCTCGCTGTCCCAGCGCGCGCGCATTCGCAATCGCGAAGTCGGATTTATCTTTCAGAGTTTTAATCTGATTGGCGACCTCACGGTTTACGAGAACGTCGAACTGCCCCTGACCTATCGCGGGATGAGTTCCAGCGAGCGCAAGCAACGCGTGACCGAATCCCTGGAGCGCGTCGGTATGGGCCACCGGGCAAAGCACCTACCCAGCCAGCTTTCGGGTGGTCAACAACAGCGCGTGGCCGTAGCCCGAGCAGTCGGAGGTCAGCCGAGCATTCTCCTGGCTGACGAGCCCACCGGAAACCTGGATTCGACCAACGGCGAAGCAGTGATGGAACTGCTCCGCGAGCTACACCGCGGCGGCGCCACCATCTGCATGGTGACCCACGACGCCCGTTACGCCCAGCACGCCGATCGCATCGTCCACTTGTTTGACGGCCTGATTGTCGAAGAAGAAGCGGGAGCCAACCGTCGGGAAATCGAAGACGCCAAGCGCCAACTTGAAGAGAGTGGCTTCGGAGCGATTTCATGATCAGCTTACGAAACATCGAAAAGGCTTTCTCGCACGGCCCGGCGAAGACCTACGTGCTGCGACGCGTCGACTTCGACATCCAGCCGGGCGAGTTTGTCTCCATCATGGGGCCTTCCGGCGCCGGCAAGTCGACTTTGCTGCACATTCTCGGGATGCACGACCAGTCATGGGGCGGCGAGTATTTCTTTGACGACGTGGCCGTCCACAAACTCGACACGAAGAAGCGAGCCGCCCTGCGAAACCGCAACATAGGTTTTGTGTTCCAGAGCTACCACCTGCTCGACGATCAAACAGTCTTCGAAAATCTCGAGTTACCGCTCTCTTATCGCGACGTCAACAAGAAAGACCGCCAGTCGATCGTTTGCGACACGCTCGATCGGTTTCAGATCGTTGGCAAGAAGGACCTTTTCCCCAGCCAACTATCCGGCGGTCAGCAGCAACTGGTTGGGATTGCGCGGGCCGTAGTTGCCAGTCCGCGAATCATTCTGGCCGACGAACCGACCGGGAATCTTCACTCGAGCCAGGGCCAGGAAATTATGGAGCTGTTTAAGAAGCTCAACGATGAAGGCACCACCATCGTCCAGGTGACCCACTCCGAAACCAATGCCGCTTACGGCAACCGCATTGTGAGGCTGGAAGACGGCTGGGTAGTGAAGGAGTAATAAACGTGGTGGGAAGTCTTATGCATACCCCGAACTCAGAGATGTTGCCGCCGCCGACTTCGCCGCCCCGCGCCCTGATCGCCGACGATCAACCAGACGTGCTCACGGCGTTGCGATTGCTTCTCCGGAACGCCGGCTATCAAATCGAGGCGGCCACGTCTCCAGCGGAAGTATTGGAAGCAATCCAGCACAGCAACTTCGATCTGGTCCTGATGGATCTGAATTACGCTCGCGACACCACCTCAGGCCAGGAAGGCCTGGACCTGATTACCAACATCCGCAGCATCGATAGCTCATTGCCAATCGTGGTGCTCACCGCCTGGGGCTCGGTTGAGTTGGCCGTCGAAGCCATGCATCGCGGCGGGCGCGACTTCGTGCTGAAACCGTGGGACAACTCAGCGCTACTCAAGAGTCTGAATACCCAAATCGAACTCGGACGCAAAAAGCGGCAGCGGCGACTTATCGAAGCGGAGAACCGGACCGAGAGCGACAAGCTTCATCAGGAGTTGGAGGAGTCGCACGAGATCCAGGCGGCGTTGATGCCCAAGTCTCTGCCGGCGATCGAAGGCTTCGACATTGCGGCGACGTGGACGCCGGCTCGAACTGTCGGCGGAGACTATTACGACGTGCTGAAGTTTAGCCACCGCCATACCGCTCTTTGCATCGCCGACGTGGCGGGGAAGGGAATGCCGGCAGCGCTGCTGATGTCTAATGTGCAGGCCGTACTCAAGTCGGTTGCGTCAGCTGTGGTCGAGCCCGCCGAGTTATGCGCTCGGGTGAATCGCGTGGTTTGCGACAACATCGTCTCGCACAGATTCATTACCTGTTTCTACGCCCTCCTGGACACGCAAAGCAAAAAGCTCTCATACACCAACGCCGGCCACTGCCCACCCATGCTGATTCGCAATGGCGAGTGCCTGCGATTAAAGGAAGGTGGACCAGTGTTGGGCATCTTCCCCGACCGCCCCTACGCCCAAGGTGAGATCGAGTTAAGCAGCGGCGACTGCCTGGTCTTGTTTACGGACGGAGTGACCGAGGCCCGCGAAGGTTCCGGCCGGGAATTTGGCGAAGATCGGTTAGAGGAATTACTGATGGAGCTACTCGGTGCCGGCCAACAACCTCGTGCCGGTGAGTTGCGCGATCAGATTTTAGGAGCAGTGAACGAATTCAGCGATGGCGACGTTTACGACGATGCAACTTTGATGGTTGTCAGAGTCGACTAAGAAATCAGGGAGGACCCGATGGACTCACTGCTGCGTGATCTGAAATTCTCCGCTCGCTCGCTCCTCAAGCATCCGGGCTTTACTGCTGTTGCCGTTCTCACGCTGGCCATCGGCATCGGCGCCAACACCACCATCTTCAGCACCGTCGATGCCCTCATCATCCATCCTTTTTCATTTCCCAATCAGGAGCGACTGATCGTCGTCTGGGAACAGAATCGTGCAGTCGGGATTAAGCGCGGCTCGGTCGCCCCGGGAAACTTTACCGAGTGGCGCGATCAGTGTGGCGGCTGTGAACATCTGATCGCCATCCAGCAGAAAGCCTTCGATGTCTCAGATGGTTCGCACCCGGAACGGCTTCCCGGCTACGGCGTAACTACTGGCTTTTTTGATGCCTTCGGCGTGAAGGCTGCTCGTGGCCGGACGTTTCTCCCGGAAGACAGCCAGCCGGGACGCGAGCAAGTCGTCGTACTCAAGCACAGTTTCTGGCAGCAACAGTTAGCTGGAGATCCTGCAATTGTCGGCAAGACGATCAGTCTGAATCAAAAACCCTTCACGGTAGTTGGGGTCATGCCGGCGGACTTCAATTATCCCTTTAACAGCGGCGAGATGTGGACGCCGCTCATTTTCACTCCCGCGGAACAGCAGGAACGTGGTGATCACTATCTTCGCGTGATCGGGTTGTTGAAGCCCGGGGTATCGCTGGGTCAGGCGCAATCCGAACTGGGCTCGATTGCGCAACGGGCCCAACAGCAATTTCCCGAAACGAATGCCGGCCGCGATGCCAGCGTGGTGACGCTGACGGATGACGCCGTTAGGGGGGCTCGCACAGGTGTGCCGATCCTGATGGGCGCCGTGGTCTTTGTGCTGCTGATTGCCTGTGCCAACGTGGCTAACCTGTTGTTGGTGCGGGCTGCTTCACGCCAGCGGGAAATAGCGGTGCGGTTGGCACTCGGCTCAAGCAGAGCTCGGATAATCAGGCAGGCACTCACCGAAAGCGCGTTGATTGGCTTGATGGGCGGGACGCTCGGCCTGCTGATTTCAATCTGGTCGATAGCTGCCCTGGCGAATGGCATCCCTGAAGGCTTCTCAAAGTTCATCCCGGGTTGGAATCGGCTGGGCATTAATCTCACTGTCCTGGCCTTTACCTTTGGTTTATCGATGCTGGCTGGCTTGATTGCCGGACTGGCGCCCGTTTGGCACTCGACCCGCACGAATCTGAACGAGGCACTCAAGGCTGGCGGCAGAAGCGACTCGGGCGGCAGTCACAATCGTCTGAAGGGCGCGCTGATTGTTTCTGAAGTTGCGCTTTCGCTGGTGTTACTGATTGGCGCGGGATTAATGGTTCGCAGCTACTTTGAAATGCTGCGCGCGGATATAGGTATCCGATCGGAGAACGTCCTCGCGCTTGAGATTTCACTCCCCCGCGAAAGCTACCAGGACGACAGTAAGAAGATTGCTTTGTATGACCAACTGCTGACACGAGTCGCGGCCTTGCCCGGTGTGCTTAAGGTTGGCGGGGTCAGCACCGTTCCCTTCAGCTCTAACGACAATAGCAGCACTTTTCAGATCGTAGGTCGCCCTCCGTTTCCCAAGGCCCAGGAGCCGGATGCCTCAACCCGCATAACGACGCCGGCATATTTTGAGGCGATCGGTACTGCGTTGCGACGAGGTCGGCTCTTCACGGCGCAGGACGACGCCAAGTCAACCCGCGTGGTTTTGGTTAATGAGGCCTTCGCGAGCAAATTCCTGCCCGGCCAGGATCCGATTGGACAGCGGCTCAACTTCGGAGGCGGCGAAGACCAAACGACTGAGATCGTCGGAATCGTGGCCGATGTCAAGAACAACGATTTCGATGAAGCACCAGATCCAACCGCGTATTTTCCTTACCTGCAGAACGTTCGTTTCACGATGAACCTGGTTATTCGGGGCGCGCAGGATCCGACGTTGTTGGCGTCTGCGGTCCGCAGCGAAGTCCAGGCCCTGGATCCGAACCTGCCTGTCTCCAATATCAAAACGGTGGGCGAAATGATCAACGAAAGGATCTCGCCCAAACGGTTGATGAGTTACATCCTGGCAGTCTTTGGGTTGATCGCCTTGTTGCTCGCGTCAGTTGGAATCTATGGCGTGATGTCCTACGCGGTAAGTCAAAGGACCCAGGAGATCGGTGTTCGCATGGCTCTGGGAGCCCAGGCAGGCGATGTGCTGAAGCTGGTGGTCAAGAACGGAATGACCATGGCGCTGATTGGCGTCGGAATCGGGCTCGTTGGCGCCTTCGGGTTGACGCGTTTGTTGGCGAACCTTCTGTTCAAGGTCACTCCCACTGATTTGTTGACGTTTAGTTTGGTGACGGCGGCGCTGATCGTGGTAGCGCTCGTGGCCTGCTTCGTCCCCGCGCGCCGCGCGACGAAGGTCGATCCGCTGGTAGCGTTGCGGTACGAGTGAATAAGAGCAACCGGTTCTATACAACTTAGAGGGCCTATCGCCCCTGGTTTGATGGAGATCCATGGAAACAATCCTAAAGGACATCCGCTTTGCCTTCAGAAGCTTGTTGAAGCAGCCGACCTTCACCTTGATTGCCGTGTTGACGCTGGCGCTGGGCATCGGAGCCAACACCAGCATCTTCAGCGTAATCAACGGCCTGATCCTGAGTCCACCAAAGATCGCTGACGCAGATCGGGTGGTAGCAATTTTCAAGACGCCGATTGATAAGCGCGTTGAAGGCTTCGTTTCCTATCTCGACCTTCAGGATTGGCGCAAGGGAAATCAAAGCTTCGAGGATATTGCCGGCTACAAATCGAATAGCTTTACTGTCCTGGATCGCGGAGAAGCTGAACGTCTCCAGGGAATGCGCGTAACGGCTAATTTCTTCTCCTTGATGAAGGTCAATCTCTTCCGCGGTCGAGGTTTCCAGGACGAAGAAGAGAAGCGCGGCGCCCAGCCCGTCGTCGTCATCAGCTACGAATTCTGGCAAAACAGATTTGGCGCCAACGAAGCCACACTAAACCAGCAAATAACTCTTAACGGCAGGTCACACACGATCGTCGGGATTTTGCCGCCCGGATTTCAGTTTCCCTTGTCGGTTAGAGACGCCCTGCTCTGGACCACCGTTAGCGGTGAAGGTCAAAACCTCGATGAGCGTGGCGCGCAGGTTTTGTTAGCGGTGGGCCGCTTAAAGCAAGGCATTCTCTTCGATCAGGCCCAAGCCGACATGGCTAATGTCGCGGCCAACCTGGCGCGTGACTATCCGCAGAATAGCCGCGACAAGACCGCATATCTGGTCAGGGCAGATGAACAGATCGTTGGCAAAGATATGCGGCGGGCGCTATGGATTCTGTTTGGAGCGGTCGGCCTGATTCTCCTGATTGCCTGCACCAACACGGCCAACCTGCTGCTGGTGCGCGCGAGTGTCCGCCAAAAAGAGATTGCCATCCGATCGGCGTTGGGAGCTGGGAGTTGGCGACTTGCCCGGCAGTTGATCACTGAGAGCATTCTACTGTCTCTGTTGTCAGGCGGGGTGGGAATCCTCTTTGCAGTTTGGGGAATTGGGGCAATCAAATATTACGGCGCGGAACAACTGCCCAGACTGGATGAGGTACATATCAATACGCCCGTCCTGATATTCACCCTGGTAGTTTCCGTTCTTACCGGTTTTGTCTTCAGCCTGGTACCAATCCTGAAATCGGCTCGTCCGGATGTGAACGAAGTATTGAAGTCGGGATCCAAAGCAGCCACCAGCGGGGCGTCGTTACGCCTATGGCGCCAATCGCTGGTCATTGCGGAAGTCGCTTTGAGCTTGATCCTGCTGGTTGGCGCCGGCTTGATGATTAGGAGTTTTACCCAACTGGTAAATGTTCCGCCGGGTTTCGATCCCACCAATGTGCTCACGGGACGCATCAGCCTCAGCGGTTCTAAATATCAGAAGCCTGAAGAGCGAGTTCTCTACCTGAATCAAACTCTCGAAAGACTAAGGGCCCTGCCCGGGGTCGAGAGTGCCACCTTTGTGGCCCCGATGCCGTTTAGCGGCGGCAATGTCGGCAGCGATTTTCGCATTGAGGGTAGACCGCAGCCTGAGCCAGGGCGCGAGCCGGGGGCCAGCGTCCGCAGTGTCACCACCCAGTATTTTCAATCCATAAAGATTCCTCTGCTGCGTGGACGTTACTTCGCGGAACAGGATCAGCGCGGTGGTCTCGGCTCCGTGATCATCAACCAGACGCTGGCCCAGCGATATTTTCCAAACGAGGATCCACTGGGCAAACAAATTTCCGGGATTGGGGC
>DATKIS010000443.1:0-2435 GCA_035543975.1 Pyrinomonadaceae bacterium | reverse complement strand
GAAGGTGCCCGAAGGCTACGAGATAGTTGGTTTCAGTACGAATCCGGCAAAGGTTAGGGTGAGCGGTCCTGCGGATCGGGTCAATGCCCTGCGAAAGGCCCTAACGGAAACGGTCTCGCTTGACGGAAAAACTGAAAGTTTTAGCCTTTCCAATGTAGCCATAAATATCACTGACTCTAAAATCGATATCCTCGATCCGAATGTTGCCGTGCGGGTCGAGATTGCCGAGAAGAAACGCACTGACGCCCGCATCACGTTCGCCACCGGCGACGCGTCAGTTTACATTGTGAGGATGCTCACTCTTTCAGAATGGCTATAGGTTATCCAAAATCGCACTCTTGAAAACTAAATGACGAAACTCTTTGGCACCGACGGAATGCGCGGCGAGGCGGGAGTTTTTCCCCTCGATCCCCGGACAGTGGAAACGGTCGGCGCGTCTCTCGCGACTCGCCTCAAGAACAAGCTGGGACGCCCGCCATTGATAGTGATTGGCAGAGATACGCGGGAATCTGGTGAATGGTTGGAACAGGCGCTGGTGGCTGGTACCGAGAGAGCCGGCGCTCAGTGGAAGTCAGCCGGTGTGATTACGACCCCCGGCGTCGCATTCCTGGCCCGAACTATTCCCGCCGACGCGGGGATTGTCATTAGTGCCTCGCACAACGCTTACACCGACAACGGCCTCAAGATTTTCGCTCCTTCCGGACGGAAACTTGAGGAGGAAACAGAACGTTCCATAGAGGCCGATATTTTCGCGGAGTTAGATCAACCAAGCACCGAGGGCGCCAGCAAGGAGCCCCCGGCCACGCCCCCCGTTACTCCTCAGGCTTCCGTCAATGCTGAAGCTGAACTGAGAGGGCGGTATCTGGACTTCCTCTTCAAAGATATCGGACAACAGCTGGATCTCCACGGGACCAAACTTGTCCTGGATTGCGCAAATGGTGCGGCTTCGGGTTTGGCGCCTGAGCTGTTTCAGAGGCTTGGAGCAACTGTGACAACTATCAGTAACCAGCCTGACGGACGCAACATCAACCTGGGCTGCGGTTCTCTACACATGGAGGCCCTACAGCGCGAAGTGCTGGAGCAAAAGGCCGATCTTGGTGTCGCTTTTGATGGTGACGCCGATCGTTCTTTGTTTGTGGATTCAAAGGGACAACTCATTAATGGTGATGCCACCTTGTGGATCCTGGCGAGGTATATGCAGGAGCGTCGTCAATTGCGTCACTACACGGTAGTGGCAACGGTAATGAGTAATATCGGACTGGAGGTTGCGCTGAAGTCGCAGGGCTTGCGCCTGGTTCGAACCGACGTTGGCGATAAATATGTTCTGGAGGAGCTAGTCCGGTTAGGAGCGAGCTTAGGGGGCGAACAGTCTGGGCACCTCATCTTTCCAAACGTAAGTCTCGCCGGCGATGGACTAATTACCACCCTCTGCGTCCTCCGGGCGATGATCGAGCAAGGAAAGGCGCTGCACGAATTGACCGAAGGTTTTGAAAACTTTCCTCAGATACTGGTGAACGTCGTGGTCCGGGAAAAACAACCTTTCACAGAGGTCGCTGCGATCCGAAAGGCAGCCCAAGAAATCGAAAAAGATCTCGGCTCACGCGGAAGACTGCTCCTTCGTTATTCCGGTACGGAATCGCTGGCGCGCGTAATGATAGAGGGCGACAATCAGACGACGATTGAGAAACACGCGAATAGGTTGGCCGGCGTAATTCAGATGAGCCTGGGGGCCCAGGCAGTGATTTAAGTATGGCAGTTTTACGTCGGAACTTTGAAACAATTACATGGCCCACCAGTGTTTCAAAGCCAGATAGTTTTGCAATGAATCAGCTGGCTAACGAGAACGCTAGAAAATAAAAGTCTTCAATGTTTCTCACATCAAACCCTCTTGCGGGGCATGCATCTTGCGAGGTATATTGTGGGGCAAGAAGAGACGGTTGGTGAATCCTCCGTCTCAAGTGGTTGCTGGGGTGAGGACAGTGACCACAAATATGAATGGGCGCGACGTACTCCCACGTTTGTCGCGCCCATTCGCTTTTTTTTTGCACTGACTCTTCCACTCCAATCAAACTGGTGAGAACCAGTCGCATGCTAGAATGCGCACGCCTGATCCTGAACTGTTAACAAGTGCTAGCCTATTTGCCCAAGCCGCTTACCCAAGCACGAGGAGTTTGCTATTGCCGCGACTTCAACTTCGTACAAAAGGGCGCGAACATAAATACGAAATACAGGTTGGCCGCGGAATTCTCAAACAGGCAGGCGCGATAGCCCGCGAATGCTTCGGCGAACCCGCGAAGCGCATTGCCCTAATCTCAAATCCGAAAGTGTTCTCGCTCTATGGCGCAGAGGTAAGCGAGAGCCTCGAGAGTAGCGGATTTGTGGTCCTTCCGTGGTTGATAGGCGACGGTGAACGTCACAAGTCGATTCGGACCGCC
>DATKIS010000442.1:0-2233 GCA_035543975.1 Pyrinomonadaceae bacterium | reverse complement strand
ACCACATTCTACGACTCACCGTACTACGCTGGACCGGATGGGCCGGTATCGGAAAAGCCTTACGCCTTGTTGCGCGAGGTGATGAGGCAAACCGGTAAGGTCGGCATCGGTAAAGTCGTGCTGAGAGATCGCGAAGATCTGGTGGCTCTCTTTCCCCACGAAAACGGTCTGGTGATGCAGAAGCTTCACTATCCAAACGAAATCAGGAACATGAAAGACGTGCCAGACATCGATGGCGCAACCAAGCTGGACAAGAATGAATTGAAGCTGGCGACTACCCTGGTCGAGCAAATGGTCACCACCCTTGGCGAGATTGACACCGTCGACCAGTATCACCAGGCGCTGAGGAACCTCATCGAGTCGAAGATCAAAGGCAAGAAAGTCGTCGAATTTGAGGTTGAAGAACTGCCCAGACTTGATATTATGAGCGCGCTGAAGAAGAGTCTGCAGCAGTCGAACCGTAAGCCCATGGTGAAGGCGACTGCGCCGGCGCCCAAGAAGAAGGCGCTTACGCTGGTTAAAGCAGAGGGCAAACCGGTCGCCAAGGCAGCCAGGAAGCGTAAGGCTTCATAAGCAAGTTTTGGTGCAGATTGTAAGTGCCTATCGGCCAAATAGAGCCTATTAGGATCAGAGGACCTATCGAGCTGCGTAATACATGAAAGAAAACAGCAATAAGGTTCTGTCCTTCCCCTCACGAGTTCCCGCGAAGGCTGACTATCAGCGCGTCAAGTCAAGCTACTCCTTGCGGGAGATCAAACAGATGTTCGGACTCAGCGAGCGCACCATCCGCCGCTGGACCGAACAAGGCATCGTCCAGGGAACGCCAACCCCGGAAACCAACGATTTCAACTACGACTTCCAGGCGCTGACCCTGTTCCGGCGCGTCCGCGACCTACGCGTTCAGGGTCAAAGCATCCGGCAAATCGAAGCCGAACTTCAGGGACAGCTAAATCTTTTCCGCAGCTTTCAAGGCGGAAAGCTATCGCGCTTGTTGACGCCCCTGGAAGAAGCTTTGTTGTTGGATCAGCAAGGAGATCCCAAGGCCGCGGAATTGTATATCGAAGCAATTAACGACGGCGACAATGTGGCTGAGGCTTATTGCAACCTGGGAATAATTAACAAGGAGAAAGGCGACCTCGGCAAAGCGTTGGACAATTTTACGCTCTCACTCAAGCACGAGCCGAGACACGTTGAAGCCCATTACAACCTGGGCAACCTCTACTACGATGCCGGCGAGTTTCGTCTGGCCCGTTTGCACTATGAAGGGGCGGCGCAAATCGCACCCGATTTTTCGCTCGTCTATTTCAACCTGGCTTTGGCCCATTTCAAGCTGGACGATCTGCCTGCCTCGCTCGCTGCTCTGGAAACCTATCGCCAATTGCGCCAACCCGACGACGAGGAAAACGATGCTATCAATCAGCTCCTCAAAGCCATGCAGGATCCGCGACCGCCAGGCCGTTAGGCTCGACATTCAGTAAACAAAGACGGCGGGCAACCCCAAAACTGGCCAGCCGAACCAAATACGTTTAGAATCCAGTTCTTCCGGCAGCATACTTTTAAGGAGGTTCCCCCATGCCGCAAACGAAGTGTCGGGTCCTTTGCATTGATGATCACGAAGATACATCGGAAATGCTCAAGCTCCTGCTAATCCAGGAGGATTACGAAGTAGTGATCGCGCTTTCCTGCGAACAAGCGCTCCAGCTGGTAGAAAAAGAGGAATTTGATTTGTACGTTTTGGATCGGCGCCTACCGGATGGCAGCGGACTCCAATTATGCAAGGACCTGAGTAAGGCGACGCCGGGGGTGCCAACCATCTTCTACAGCGGTGATGCTTATGAGATTCATCGATCTGAGGCGCTGGCAGCTGGGGCTAACGACTATGTCACGAAACCGGATATAGATCGACTAATTGATTGCGTTCACGAGTTGTTGTCCGCCAGGCAGTGCGCGAAGACGGCGTAAGGCCTCCTTAATCTTAAGATTGAAACTTTGCCGTAACCCGCGAGCAACACAAAGCGATGCTATCCACTAGTTCGCATCGTGCTCGCTTGACACGTCAGTTTACCCACGTATAATTTTCTTCCCCCTTTGGGCCGATAGCTCAGTTGGTAGAGCAGCTGACTCTTAATCAGCGGGTCGCAGGTTCGAGCCCTGCTCGGCTCACCATTATTTTCGATCAAACCATAAATTAGACTAACTACTACCTGACTACCTGCTGATTTTAGTCAGCAGG
>DATKIS010000441.1:0-2121 GCA_035543975.1 Pyrinomonadaceae bacterium | reverse complement strand
GCTAAAATAACACGCTTATCTGGAAAAGAAAAAGAAGTCCCGAGGCGCGCGAGCTTCGTGTTCATTTCGTGTGATGCGCGTGGATCGTTCTGTCTGTGGCTACTTCAAACCATCCGCGAAGGAATACAACGCGCCGCGCGTGCGGATAATTAAACTGTTGCCGGCAATTGCCGGCGTGGCCCAGCACTCTTCGTCAAGGTCGTTCGTTGCCAGCACTTCCCATTGCGCGCCTGCTTTAAGCACCGTCACCTTGCAGCTCGCGCTGACCATGAAGATCTTTCCATCGGCGGCTACCGGCGAGGCGTAGTACTCTTCGAGTGCCTCAGGCGTGCGTCCCATTTTCAGAACCTCCCCGGTCTCGGGATTTACACTCGTGACTATGCCTCCTTCTTTCATTAAGTACATCACGTCACGATAGACCAGGGGCGCGGGAATATTCGGATAGGATTTGCTCAGTCGCCAGGCAACGTTCATCGCGGTGAGGTCACCTCTGCCACCGATGTCACTGAGGCGGATAGCCGTAATACCATGCCCGGAAGCGGTTATGGTGGCGCGAACGAAATCGTATTCCGCTCGATCTATATAGCCATCCCTGTTGGCGTCAAGCCATCCAAAATGTTCCTGCCCCTCCGGCTCGGCCTTCATCTCGTCATATTGGACCCGTTGGTTATTATCCTTGTCGTGTTTCTTCAGGGTGTCTTCGTAAGGCGGCAAAAACGGTTCATCGGCGCCTTCGCCGTTTACGTAAACCATGTCACCTCTAAGGGCCGGCACCCCCTTCGGATATGCTCCGACCCTCGTGACCCACCACAATCGCTCTCCTTTATCGATCGAATAGGCATCGAGTGTATTTGAACCCAGCACCAGGAGTTGTGCCGGCGCATTTTTGGGTTTGTAGACAACCGGAGTGGAGAAGCCTTCGAAATTTGTACGGTCTTTCTTCCAAAGAACTTTTCCGTTTCGCGCATCAACGGCAAGGATGAATGAGTTTGCCCGCTGGTCGGCCACCAGCACCAGGGTGTTTCCCGCGAGCACCGGCGAGCCACCCATACCGTAGAAACTATTGAACGGTCCTAACGGTAGGCGCCAACGCTCGCTGCCATCTGGTCCATAACTGATCAGGCCTAACTCGGCAAAAAAGACGATGACGTTCTTGCCGTCGCTCACCGGAGTTGGTGAGGCCGCATCGTTGGCTTTGAAGATGGGTGTGTGGCGCGCGCGGACAACGTCACGCCGCCACAACAACTTTCCGGTTTTTCGATCCAGCGCGAGCGTGACGAGTTTGTCGCCTTCGCTCGCCGTCAAGAAAACGCGATCATGAGTGACCACCGGCGACGATCTCCCGAACGGTACCGCTGCTTTCCAGGCGAGATTCTGCTTAGCGCCAAATTGCGCCGGCAAAGTGGAGCCTTCCGCTACGCCGGTGCCATTTGGACCGCGGAATTGCAGCCAGTCATTGGTGGCTGTGGGCAACGTAGACCGTTTCGAATTCTGGGTGTAAGCCGGGAAGGAGACGACCAGAATCGCCAGGACGACGATGGGCCAGAGTCTTGCGACTTCGGTTGCGCTGGCTGGTCTTGAAGATATTGGAAGTTTCATTTGTTTGGTCTCACAATGGGAATGTTACCTGGCGGCGCAGTCACATGAAGTCAGTACCGTCCGCGGTGGCGGGTGGGCCTTGACATTGCCAACTGCCAATTATCGATTGGCGAAGGGTTCTGCACCCATGACGTTGATCACGTAGTAGGAGTTTACCTCGCTTCGCAAGACCGTGAACAGATCCGAAACGACCGGGTAGTGACTTAGCCCAGGCTGTGGACTGATCTTGGCCGCTTCAAGACGCCGACGTTGCCTGCGCTCGCCGCGCGCGCACCCTACTTCCATAACGGCATCGCCGCCACGCTCTCGGACGTGGTGCGTCACTACGAAGTTCACTTTGGTTTCGTTTTCACAGACGGACAACACGCCGACCTTGTCGCTTTTTTGAACGCGCTGTAAGAGCACCCGGCGCAGGAGTACTCGACTAAGTCCAAAGTCTAATGTCCAGGGTCCAAGGTTCAAAGTCCAAGGTCCAAAGTCTAGGGTCCTCGTTTCGCTATTGCGTCTGAATCGCCGGAAAAG
>DATKIS010000440.1:0-2887 GCA_035543975.1 Pyrinomonadaceae bacterium | reverse complement strand
GGGCTACGTCAAATTCCAAAGCCGGAAGGTAGCAGGCAAAAGGTCGGTGCTTGGTACGACCTCGCCGGCGGTATTCAGCTTCATCTATCGATCGAAGACAACGTGCAGAACGAAGCGAGCGATCGCCACATTTGTTATCAGGTTGCTGACGCCGCCGGGGCGGAGCTCCATTTCCGTAATGCGGGTGTTGAGGTTGTTCCGGCGCGCCCGATCAAGGGTGTGTCGCGGTTCTTCTTGCGAGACCCTGGTGGCAACATGATTGAGATTACCGAAGCAAAGGCCGGATAAACCTCGGAGCAGAATTCTCTTGGCTTCCGGGTAGCGAAGCAGCAGGCAAGATGCCCGGGCTCCCACCCGCAAGCGCTCCCGGCGTCCCAGGTTCAATGTCATTTTTAGTCCCAGACAAAGTCGTGGCTCTGGCGAAGACAATTCGCGACGCGGGCGGCCGCGCATTGCTTGTCGGTGGTTCGGTGCGCGACACCCTGATGGGTCTCGAGCCGAAGGATTGGGACCTTGAAGCCTACCGTATCGACCCGGTCAATCTTCGCGCAATCCTCGACCAGTTTGGTCCAGTCAACGTCGTTGGCGAGGCTTTCACTGTCTACAAGCTGGGTCTCGCTCTAGACGTTTCACTGCCACGCCGCGAAAGAAAGTCCGGTCGTGGTCATCGTGCCTTTGTCATTGAAGGCGATCCAGCGATGTCTTTCGAGGATGCCTCCCGCCGCCGCGACTTCACCATTAATGCGATTCTGCAAGACCCTTTAACGTCCGAGATAATCGATCCTTTCGGCGGACAGCAGGACATTCAGGCGAAGGTCCTGAAGGCCGTCTCCGCGGATACGTTTTCGGAAGACAGCCTGCGCGTTTTGAGAGCGGCGCAACTGGCGGCCCGTTTTGAGTTTGATATTGCCGAGGACACCGTAGCGCTCTGCCGTGGAATTGACCTCAGTGATCTTCCTTCGGAACGCGTTTGGGGCGAAATGGAAAAGCTTCTCTTGCTCGCGCGCCGGCCTTCGGTCGGGCTGGGGTGGCTGCGCCAGTTAGGAGTACTCGAACAGCTGTTTCCGGAGATAGCGACGTTGATCGATGTTCCGCAGGATCGGGAGTGGCACCCCGAGGGTGACGTCTTTGTTCATACTCAACTCGTTGCCGATCGGGCGCGCGAGTTGATCGATGACCTTCCTTATCCCCGGCAAGTGACAGTTATGCTGGCGGCGGTGGCCCACGATTTTGGCAAGCCTGCGTCTACGGAGTTTATCGATGGGCGTTTGCGTTCGCGTGGACATGAGGAAGCGGGGGTTGAACCCACCGTGCGATTTCTTGATCGGCTGAAAATTCACACGCTGGATGGGTTTGATGTCCGCGGCCAGGTGATTGCTCTCGTCCGCGACCACCTGAAACCAGGCGAGTTTTTCAAGAAGCAGGACCAGGTGGGTGATGGCGCCTTTCGCCGGCTCGCCCGGAAGTGCGAACTTGATTTGCTCTACCGCGTAGCCCGGGCCGACTCGCTGGGCCGCAATGCCGAGTGGGTACCGCGCGAGCAATGGTATGGCGCCGAAGCTCAGGAGTGGTTTATCCAACGTGCGAGAGAGTTGGCGGTCGAGAAACTGCCACCGGCGCCGATCCTGTTAGGCCGGCATTTGTTGGAAATGGGATTGGAACCCGGCCAGCGAATTGGAGAGATAACTAAGGCGGTTTACGAGATGCAATTGGACGGACGAGTGGGCAGTCTTGCGGATGCAAAAAATGCAGCTAAGAAGATACTGTCCGCAGATTCCGCCGATTACGCAGATTAAGAAGGACAACTGGTAAAATCAAGGAGTGCTGAAAAGTGCTTTCGAAGATGATTCTCGAACATATTCCATCATTGGCGCGTGCATGGAAGTGCACCGGCAAATGGGATGTGGTTTCTTAGAGCCTGTTTATCAAGAGGCGCTCGCCATTGAGTTTTCTCTTAGAAATATCCCATTTCTGAGTGAAGAGAAATTATCGTTAACCTACAAAGGCTATCCGCTCGAGGCTAGGTACAAGGCTGACTTCATATGTTTCAGCTCTGTAGTGGTTGAGTTGAAGGCGCTAACGCGGATGAGCGGCACGGAGGAGGCGCAAGTAATAAACTATCTCAAAGCAACTGGACACGAGGTCGGACTCCTCATCAACTTTGGAGCACGAAGCTTGGAACATCGCCGCTTTGTCTTATCGAAATCTGTGTAATCGGCGGAATCTGTGGATCAACTCTTGATTGCCGGTTGTTGCTGCGTGACGCAGTGAATGGTTCCCATGCCCCAGACGAGCGGCTCGCAGTTAATGCCCACCACCCGACGTGTCGGAAACAATTTTTCCAAAACACTTAAAGCTCGTGAGTCGTTAGCGTGTCCAAAGATAGGCGTGAGGACGACGCCGTTTGCGATATAAAAGTTGGCGTAGGATGCAGGTAAGCGATCGAGATTGCGGTTGTCAGTACTCGTCCCACCGACAACCCCCGGCATTGGCAAAGTAACAACTTCAAACGCTCGACCCTTCACGTCGGTCATCGCCTGCAATCGGCGCAGGTTATCCTGCAGTAGTTCGTAGTTGGCGTCCGCGGGATCTTCTTCCACTGCACACACAATCACATTGGGTGCGACAAAACGAGCGATGTCGTCTATGTGGCCATCAGTGTCGTCGCCAACTATCCCCTCACCAAGCCACAAAACTTTCCCCACTCCCAGGTAATTCCGCAGGTACTGCTCAATTTCAATCCGGCTCAGATGCGGGTTGCGATTTGGATTCAGCAAACATTGCTCGGTGGTCAGCACACAGCCGGCCCCATTGACTTCAATTGAGCCGCCTTCCATTACGATGCCGGGCTCGAACCGCGGCACGTTGAGCAGGCTCTCCAAACGCG
>DATKIS010000439.1:0-5038 GCA_035543975.1 Pyrinomonadaceae bacterium | reverse complement strand
GAATACGTCGGCGACATGGTCACGCCCAGGGGTGTGACTGTACCGCTTGTCTGCAACCGGCTCTGCATGCCCATGGCGGCCTTGGCGGGCAAATCGAAGTCGCTGAGAATGCGGCCCACCAGGAAGTTGGGCAAGGTGGGCATGTAAGTGCAACACTTGAGAACTGGATCAAAAAAGCGCGCGGTGGGAGACGGTTGTGTCCCTGGCGCCGCCGCCATCGCGCAATCGTCGCACGTGGCCTTGGTCTCTGACGGGATCGGCCCGGCCAGTAACTGGTTCATCCACGCTCCGTAGAGCGGAGGTAGAGGGTTGACCGAAAGTACCGGCAGTTGACCCTTCATGTTTCCATCATCCTCAACGCCAACCCCTCTGGACGTTCTCCGGCTTGCCAGTGGGTCCGCTTCAACTTTGGGTACCTAGGTATTGTTACCACCAAGCGACACAAGCGCCCCCTTTTGATTTATCAGACCGCCGCCCTTGACCTTCTTCATTTGCCTGGCAGTCAACTTCGTTTCCGCCGGCAGATCCTTAACTTTGACCCGCTTCGGTGCGCTCGTGCTCTTCTTGACGCTGCTCTTCGCCATGTCGTTTCTCTCTCGCCGTTTTGGATCCTGAGCTTTGTGGTTGAATCAAATAGACTCTTTGGTCGCACCAGTCAAGGTTTACGCTGTGTGATTACTAATCGACTGTGGCAGTGCGTCAGTTTGGATTTACTCCGAATGTGCCGGCGCGAAACCATTGACGCACGTCGTGGGTCGATGAATACGGAACCACAGATGAATCAAGCCGCCATGGTTGTCGAATCTCCACGTAGCTATCTTCACCTCAACCCTCAAGCTGCTGGCTGTTCAGGTAGTAGTAAATTCCCTTCTGCTCCATCAGACTGTAGTGGTTCCCCGTCTCCCGAATCGTCCCGCGGTCCATCACAATAATCAGGTCGGCGTTACGGACCGTGCTCAACCGGTGGGCGATTATGAACGTGGTGCGATCTTTAAGTATCTGGTCCAGGTTCTGCTGAATCGCGCGCTCGCTTTCCGTATCAAGTGCGCTGGTGGCCTCGTCGAAAATCAGGATGCGCGGTTTCTTAAAAAGTGCTCGGGCAATTGCGATGCGTTGCTTCTGTCCGCCCGAAAGACTCTGCCCGCGTTCGCCGATCTTCGTTTCGTAACCCAACGGCAGCTCGCTTACGAACTCATGCGCTCCCGCCAGCATCGACGCACCTACCACCTGCTCCAACGGCGCATCCGCGTCGCCGAACGCGATGTTCTCTCGAATCGTGCCACTGAAGAGAAAGACATCCTGCGGCACCACGCCTACCTGTGAACGCAGACTGCTAATCGAAACCTGACGGAGATCGTACCCATCTACAAAGATGCGGCCCTCATTGGGTTGGTGCAGGCGCAGCAACATATTGGCGAAGGTTGTTTTGCCGGAACCGCTGCGGCCAACCAGGGCGACCGTCTGGCCGGGTAAGACTTCGAGATTCACGTTCTGGAGCGCGTTCTTGTCCGGACGGGTGGGATAGCGAAACGTGACGTTGTCAAACTTGATGTGTCCCCGGATCCGCGGCAACATGATGAGCGCCTGTTTCGTTGGGTCTTCTTCAGGCTTGGCGTCAAATACATCGGTGAGCCGTTCGAACGCAATATTGATCTCCTGAAACTCGCGCCACAGGTCAACCACGCTGAGTATTGGCCTGGTCACGCTGCCGACGAGCACATTGAAGGCGACCAGCTGGCCCACCGACAATTCGCCCTGAATCACCAGATGCGCGCCATACCAAAACAGAAAAATCGTGTTGAGCGTTTGTAGCAGGTTGCCGATGGAGATAGCAGCCATGCCTGAAAGCGCGCTGCGAAACTGCACGTTAAGCGACTTTACGATCAGCCCCTCCAGCTTCCATCGGATACTCCGCTCGGCGGCCGTCGCTTTGACCGTCCCGACTCCGCTCACGGATTCCACCATCTGCGAATCTGCTTCGGCCGACTTTTCAAAGACCTCGCGATACTGCCGCTTGAAGATTGGTGTGACGACCAGAGTCAGAATGATGTAGCCGGGAATAAAGACGAGGGCCAGCAGGGTGAGCTTCACGTTGTAGTAAAACATCAAGCCGAGGTAGACGAAGATCATCAAGCAGTCGAGCGTCACGCCGAGCGCGCGGCCGGTCAGGAAATCGCGGATCCGAGCGTTTTCGTTAAAGCGTTTGAGGATGTCGCCGACCTTGCGTTCCTCGAAGTAGCGCATCGGCAGGCTGAGTATGTGGCGGTAAAACTCAACCACCATTTGCATATCAATGCGCCGCGTAGTGTGAACCAGCAGGTAATACCGCAGGGCGGAGGTGGCGGTTTGAAACACTGCGATCAGCATCATGCCAATCAGCAGAATGTTGAGCATCGACGTGCTCTTGTGCACCAGTACCTTATCTACGATTACCTGCGTAAAGATGGGGCTGGCTAGTCCGAAGAGCTGGAGTACAAGCGAGGCGAGGAATATCTCGCCTAGTAACGCGTGATAAGGTTTGAGCAGTGGGAGAAACCGCCCAAACGTCGTCTTTGATTCTTCGACCCTTTCGATCTTCTGAGTGGGAGTCAACAACAGCAGGTAGCCGGTCCAGCCTTTTTCAAACTCCTCCCGGCTCAGTTTTCGCAGGCCGATGCCGGGGTCCGCAACCACCACCCGATCCGGCGTAGCTTCGTACAGAACTATGTAGTGAAAGCCCTCCCAGTGAGCTACTGCCGGCAAATCAACTTTCAACAAGTGTTCGTAGGAAGCGCGGATGCCGCGGGTATGAAAGCCGAGCGTCTCAGCCGCTTCCGCGACGCTGTGGAGGGTGGCTCCTTCGCGGCTCACGTTTGCCAGGTCGCGCAGGCGATTGATACTGACGTGCTTTCCGTAGTAACGCAGAATCATCGACAGACAAGCTGCACCGCAGTCGGTTTCGGAAAGCTGTAACAGCGCCGGATAACGGCGGGCGCGTCGCGGGGTGTAGGGCGCCTCATCGGGCGCGGTGGGTAGTTCCCCTCTTACTTCGGAGGGTGCCGCTGTTGCCGCTTCATATTCGCGAATGGCGGCTTCGCTGTAGCCCGAGGCAATGGAAACGATTGCATCTTTGAACTTTGGTGAGGCGGCGATGATGCGGTCGAAATCAGACTTGTTCAGCCGAAAAACCGAAGACGGCTCCGTGGTGATAATACTCGCCGCCCGTACCTGGCCGGTGAGCAAAGCTAACTCCCCGAAAGAATCTCCCGACTTCAGCCGATTGAGCACCTTGCGCGAATCGCTTTCTCTGACCACCTCCGCACTTCCACTCCGCAGCAGGTAAAAAGCGTCTCCAGTTTCGCCTTCGCGAATGATGCGCTCTCCGGTTGCGTACTCCTTGACCTCCATTGAATTGAGCAGGTCGCGTATTTCCTGAGGCGAGAGGGGCGCGAACGCGGTGCAGAGCTTGAGAAAATTTCGGATAGCAATCTCGGAAATGTAGTTGTCGAAATACTCCCGCAGGCCCGGTTGCTGGCCCAGCAAACTCTCGAAGTCTTTCTTGGCGAGACGGAGCAACGCCAGATCGCTGGCGGCGCGGATGGTAAAGTTGCGCGGCGAGTGAGTCAGCAGGCCCTGTTCGCCAAACGAGTTACCGCGGGTGAGAGTGCCGACAGTCACCTCTTCGCCAACGCTATTGGTGGCGATAACCCGGGCGCGGCCTGAGTAGACTACATAAAACGCGTCGGCTTCGTCCCCGGCGTGCACGACCGCCTGGCCCAAGGTGTGGTGCACCAGTTGGAAGCGTTCGCTAAATTGTTCGAGTTCCCGGTCAGACAGGATCGAGAAAGCGGTGGTCCCTTTTAGCAGTTCTTTGAGTTCAGTGGAATCCATCCAGTGATAGCCTCCCGCCTGCAAAAAGAGAGGGATTTGAGTCTGGTGCGAAAGAAGTCCGCACAGTCTAATGAGAGCTAACCTAGCGGTCAACAAAAAGCCGGTGGTGGAGCAGATTATGAACGGTCCACGAAATCACACGAAAACCGCACGAAGGAAGAACGAAGACACCCGCGCAACCGTAAAGTTGCGCGGGTTTTGAATCATGCCCCTGGTTCGTTCAGGGCTCAGCGGATCCTGAGACGTGCTCCGGGCAACTGGTCTCGACGCGTAGCGGCGGCATGAGTTTAGCTCTGTCTTTTAAGGCAGGGAAAATGTCGGCCCAAGGACACCTCGTCGCGTCAGCGACGATTGAACGCACTCTCAACCGTCGCTAACACGAAAAAAAGCTGGGCTAAATTCAACCGTCGCTCTGCGACGAAAGGCGTCGCGCAGAAGGTAGCGGTAAGAAAGCACCCTGTGGTTGGCGCGACGAAAAAGCATTCCGTCGCGTCATCAACGACCTGAATCATACCCAGAGATATCGTTCATCGTACTCGACATTATTCTCTCGCAGGAATTCCAAATATTCCTCCTGAAATGTTTTCCTACGATGATGCTCACGCTGGTTCTGAATGTATTTGATCACTTTCGGAATACTTGACTTGCTAACACTGAACGCTGCATATCCATCTTGCCAAGAGAAGCTCTGAAGGTCTGCGAATTCTTCATGAATCCATTTAGAAGAGTCGCCTTTGAGAAACTGCGCAATCTGGCAGGGAGCAATGGTTGGTGGTACGGTTACCAAGCCGTGGAGATGATCATCAATGCCTCCTATTTGCAAGGCAGTCATCTTGTGGGCGCGGGCAATGCCACCAATGAATTCCCAGATCCTTTGTTCAATGTCCGGCACAAGCCAAGGCTCACGATTCTTCGTTGAGAAGATAAAGTGGTAGTGAAGGGGCGTGTAGGTATTCGCCATCATGAACTCCTAGTCTGAACTTTGAGTTAGCCTCAGTTGCGTCGGAGATTCGAGCGCACTCGTGGTTAGTGTTCAAGGGCTAATGGCGATCTTACGCTTTGCGTTCTAAGCCAGGGTTCTTGCTTCCTTAAAGGCGGGATCTTCAGAGGATGGTGTGATCAAAGTTGATCGCTCCCTAATTCAGTAACGTTTGGAGCATCAACCGTC
>DATKIS010000438.1:0-4316 GCA_035543975.1 Pyrinomonadaceae bacterium | reverse complement strand
ATCTGATCCTTGGCCTGGTAGTCGTTGTTGTTTTCCTGCTCACCGGACAGTACATGGAATACGTGCACAACCGGCTATTACCGGATGGCGTGCGCATGCTCTATCGCAGCCGGCATATCTACCTATTGCTGGCCGGTCTACTCAATCTCACCCTCGGCCTCTATCTGACTTTTCAGCCAAGTGGCTGGCGCAGATCGCTTCAGATTATCGGCTCGATACTGATCGCGTTATCGCCGGGCTTGTTGTTGGCAGGTTTTTTTCTGGAGCCCCGCTGGGGACCGGAGCAGACGAGGGTTGCACCACTGGGTATATTCGCGGTGGCAATCGGGACGCTGTTACATCTGGTAAGCAGTTGGAGGTTATCAGGCAGTAGCGGGGACAAGCCCACGTTCCCCGGCGGGGCAGCCCCCGGCTCCTGAGAGGAGTCTACCGAGGTCCGCTGGCCGCCAGTGATCTAGTCTCAGCCTGCCGTTTGACGATGACCAGGGTGATATCGTCGGCCGCTTTAGTGCCCTGTGCGAATTTGGTCAGCGCAGACTCGATGCGATCGCGAATGCCAGCCGCTGAAGCGTCGACGTTTCGGGAAACCACCTCGTAGAGTCGCGTGGGACCAAATTCTTCGCCAGTCGGGCTCGCCGCTTCAGTAACACCGTCTGAATAAATCACCAGCACGTCGCCCAACTGCATGTGCGTACGCCCTTCGCGGTAATCTGCGTTGGCCCGAATTCCCAACGGTAGGCCTCCGGAGGCCAGTTGTTCGACGGTTCCCGCGGCATGGACGATCAGCGGCGGATTGTGACCGGCGTTAAGGAAAGAAAGCGCGCCCGACTCCGGATCAAGCTCAGCATAAAAGAGCGTGACGAACCGGTTCGGGGGAATGTTTTCCGCCAGGTATTTGTTAACCGCAGAGATGGTCTCTACGATCGTATCGTGTGAACCGGTCTGGGCGTGGATGGCCGCATGCAGCGACGACATCAGCAGCGCGGCCGCGGTTCCCTTGCCCGATACGTCTCCGAGGGCAATCACCAGCCGGCCATCGTCGCGTTGAATGAAATCGTAGTAGTCTCCGCCGATTTCATAACAGGGGAAACTGATCCCCTGGAATTCATATCCCGGAACATGAGGCGAGCCGGTCGGCTGGAAGCGCTGCTGAATTTCCATGGCGAGCTGCAGCTCGCGCTCCAATCGTTCTTGTTGAAAACGCGACTCTGTCAGACGCGCATTCTCGACGCGAATCGCGGCCACCGACGCCAGGGTCGTCAAAACCTTGAGATGGTCCTCGGTGAATCGACCTTCGGCAATTGGGGAATCGGCGTAGATGATGCCGAAGACTTTTTCTGACACCCCGAGAGGGACCGCCAGCACCGATCTCACACCCTGCAAGACCATGGTGCCACTGGCAAACCGGGGATCGTGCTGGGCGTCTGAAGTCAGGACCGACTTTCCACGGATTACGACCTCGTCCATTACGTTGCGGCTAACCCGGATCTCTCCAACCTCACCGACGCGATCTCGGAGGCGCGCCACGGCCACCCTCATGTCTTCGCTGCCTTCGTCGCGCATCATGAGCAGGCAACGATCGGCAGGCACCGCCTCAAACACCAGCGAGACGATCTGTTCCAGCGTCTCGTCCAGGTTTGAAGACGCCAATAGCGTAATGCCTACCTTGCTGATCAGTGCCAGCAAATCGCCTTCCCTCTCAACCCGCTCGGCAACGGTTCTTTCAGGCTTTGTACGAGCGCCTTCAATCGCTTCGAGTAAGCCAGAGGTGGTCCGATCGCCAGAGGCCAAAGCTATGGTTGCCTCAGGCAGCGAGTGAGAAGAATTGTCGGTGATCATGGTGGCACCCATGCTGGAGTGGTAAGTGCCATCGTCGAACACGATTTCAGTTTCACCGATCTGAATGCGGCCTCCGGAGGTTAGAGGGATCGTACCTTCAACCGAGCCACCGTTGTAGAGCGTGCCGTTGGCGGAACCGAGATCCTGAAGGAAATACTCCTCGCCTTCACGACGCACTTCGGCGTGCACGCGCGATGCAAAGGGGTCGGGGATGCAGAGGTCGTTACGGGCGGAACGGCCCAGCGTGATGCGCAGGCGTCCGAGCGGAAAACGGTCGGGCGCGCGGTCGGGGTATTTGACTATGAGCTCCGGCATGTTGCTTATGTTACTGAGTTCCTCTGGTGAAATAAGAGAGCTCGGATCCCAGATCTGAGATTTGAGATCTGAGATTTGAGATCTCAAATAATCTCAAATCTGTTATCTGAAATCTCTCACTGCCACGACGATCCACTCCCTGCAACTTCCCTAACCACAATCGTGTCGGCAATCAGATCGTGGAGTCCCCGGCCGCTCGCGGTAAACGAGGCGATCAGGAAGCCGAGACCAAGCGTAAGAAACGAAACCGGGTAACCCACAAAATGACGAAGAAACGCGCGCCCGATTCCGATTCGTCTTCCGCTGGTGCGCCGGATTCTCAGTCCAGTGGCCCACTTTCCGGCCGTCAGGCCCGTCAGTCCTGGCAGGATGCCCAGATCCAGGATCGCCACCACAATCGCGAGAAATATTCCAACCGTTTCGAACGAGTTCCCTGCCGAACGGGCGCCGCCACCCATCAAGCGGCTGATTAACGTACTGAACGCGATAATCGACACCAGAATGATGTAGTCAATCAGGATTGCCCCACACCGCAATGAGAACGGACCGCGCAGGCGCGCCACATTCTGGACCGCAGTGCGCGGCTTCACGTTAGCTCGGGGTGGAACTGCTTCTACTCTTGTCATTAAGTTGTTGTTCAGCGGCTAGCGGTTCAATGGGAGCGGCTCGTTAATTAGACTGCCATATCACGGCAAGATGATTTTCGATTCATCATCTCTCATTTTTCATTTTTCACTTCAAAACATCTGAAAAGAGATGACTACTCTGGAAACGATGACCAATGGGAGATTGCAAATGTGATATGGAAAATCTTCCCTTCGCCTCTGGGAGACAAGATCCCTCCCGCCAACGACCAGTTACCCTAACAGAAAATGAAGCGTCGTCTCACCCAGGCGCAACTTGTCGCCGCTGTCCAACACTCGTGGCTGGCGCGGCGCGAGTCTGACGGAATCATTGATAACAGTTCCATTCACCGAGCCCAGGTCCTCGACGAGAAACGTCTCTCCCTCGCGCCAGATTCTCGCATGCCGCCGCGACACCTTAGTCTCCGGATCGAACCGCGAAAGGTCGATCTCTGGAAAGACATTTGAGTGTGGATCGGTTCGGCCCAGCAAGTTGTTGTCTTTCTGCAAAACAAACGAAGCATCAAGTTCGGTGGTGCCGGCCACCACCAGCTTAGCGGTCGGGCGCGCGGCCCTCAAAGTGGCGCTGGATCCCACTCCGGCGAGCGGCTGTCGCGCTCCACAATGGGCGCAGAAAATGTCGTCGGCCGCGATACGTCCTCCACAAAAACCACAGTAGACGGTCTGCACTTGCACCGTCTCATTGCCGATTTGTGAAGCAGGGACGCCGTAACTAACCTGGCCCGACATCAGCTTTTCGAGATGACTCGCCAGCGCGTCTCTCATCGCCCCGGCAGAAAGAAACCGATCCTCCGGTTTGTATTCAACCGACCTCATCAGGATCTGTTCCATCTCGCTGGAGATCGACGGGGCGATCTGACGCGGCCGCGGGTTTTTAGCGAAGTCAAAAATCAAAAGCGGATTGTCCTGTGGATCGGAACCGGTCAGCAGGTGAAACATGGTGGCCCCAAGACTGTAGACATCGGAACGCGGTTCAACTCGTCCACCGAAAAGCTCCGGTGGCGCGTAACCCATGGTCCCTACGGCAGTGACGCCTTTCTCTTCCTGCTTGACCCAACGGGCAATTCCAAAGTCGATGACCATGATTCGCCCGGTATTGCCGTCAATCATCAAATTAGCGGGCTTGAGGTCACGATAGATGATTGGCTTAGGGCGGCTGTGGAGATATTCCAAAACATCCGCGGTTTGCATACCCCAATCGGCCACGGTCTTCTCATCGATTTTTCCGCCCGGTGCATTACGCAGTCTCGAGGCGAGGTCGCCGCCGGAGATAAACTTCATCACCAGGTAAAAACGGCCGAGCGACTCATCGTAGAAGTAGTCGTAGATGGTGGGTATCGATGGGTGTTCAAGCGATGTAAGCAGTAGCGACTCGCGTTTGAAATCACCGATGGCTTTTTCATGCAAGGTGGGATCGAGATGCGCTTCGACCATCTCTTTGACGGCCCGTGGAGCGTCGCCGAGGTTGCGGTCCTTGGCCAGGTAAACAGCCCCCATGCCGCCCCCGCCGATGCGGCG
>DATKIS010000437.1:0-5640 GCA_035543975.1 Pyrinomonadaceae bacterium | reverse complement strand
TAGGTGGGTCGCAAAGCTGTGTCGCAAGGTGTGTGGCGAGACATGCTCAAGACCAATACTAGCCGCATACTTCTTGATCGTTGACCAGGCAAAGTGCCGTGTTAACGGTTTTCCGCGGTCCAGAAAAAGATTAGGGTAGGGAGACTCTCCGAAACTCGCCTTGATCGATTCGTAACGCTGTAGCCAGTGAATCGCGCTCTTCCCAATCGGCACCCGGCGCTCCTTGCTGCCTTTGCCATGACAGACGACGACTCCGGCATAAACATCGACGTCTCCACGTTTCAGCGAGACCATTTCCGACACCCGCAAGCCGGCGGCATACATCAGCTCCAGCATCGCTCGGTCGCGTATACCCTCCTTCGTGGAAATGTCGGGCGAAGCGAAAAGCCGATCAATCTCGTCTTCAGTCAAAAACTTTGGCAAGTAAGAAAACTTCTGCGGCGTGTCGAGATCTTCGGTAGGCTGGATTTTGATGTGGCCGTCACGCATGAGGAACTGGAAAAACCCTCGCGCCGCACTTACTGCTCTGGCGACTGATGACGGCGCCAGCCCCTCCCGGGAAAGATCAGCGATCCACTTGCGCATATCCGGGCGCGTCAGCTGCGAAACTTCAAGGCCCTTCTTGCTGGCCCAACGATCCAGTCGCTTGAGATCTCTCCCATAGCTCTCGAGCGTGTGGCGAGCCAAGCCTTTTTCAACCTGGAGGTAGGTTATGTATTCCTTGATTAGATCGCGGTGCGGCGTTGTTTTAATCACGGCCGCATTATAGACGAGGTTTGTAATAGAGGAGGGTTAATCGATGGTTACCAAACGCCATGCCCAAAGTCGATCCGCCAAAACGCACGAAGCAACACCAACGACATTTCATGTTCGTTCGAGTGATTTAGTGGATCGCCTTGCGGTGTTATTCGTAACGCAGGCACTCGATCGGATCTAGGCGGGAAGCTTTGCGCGCAGGCCAGACGCCGAAGATGAGTCCCACGCCGACTGAGACGGTGAGCCCGGAAACAACGGCCCAGGATGGAATCGAAGCGGGTAATGCAGGGACCAGCAGCATGATGATTCGGCTGATTCCGACGGCGAGCACAACGCCGAGAATCCCCCCGAGGAACGTCAGCGTCATTGCCTCAAACAGAAACTGGCGGACGATATCCCGTCGCCGTGCACCGAGCGCCTTTCGCACGCCAATCTCTTTGGTTCTCTCGGTGACACTGACCAGCATGATATTCATGACTCCAATACCACCGACGAGCAGCCCGAGACTGGAGATGGCGATGGCTATCAATCCGACCATGCCGGTGATGCTGTCAAACTGTTCGATAAACTTATCAGCCGTCTTGATGTCGAAATTGTTGGGATCGCCAAACTTAACGTTTCGCCGGCGGCGCAGAATGTCCTCAGACTGTTGCAGCGCTTCGGTCGTCCGCCCAGAGCGGGCCTTGATCACCATCAACATGTAGCCTCTTGCCGGCGCCACTTTTTGCGCGGTACGAAAGGGGATGAACACGGCATTGTCTTCTTCGTTTTCCCCGAAGAATCCTGCTTTCCGCTTCTCCAGCACGCCGACGATCTCAAAATTGAGTCCGCCCATGCGCACCTGGGTTCCGGCAATCGCTGTGTTCTGGCCGGGGAAAAGCGCGTCGGCGGCATTAACGCCGATCACCATCACGTTGGCGCGCTGCTGGTCGTCATTCTCGGTGATGAACCGGCCTTCCTTGATCACAATGTTGGTGATTCCCGCATAGTTAGGTGAAACGCCTTGCGTGTTTCCCCAGCGGTAGTTGTGCCCCTGGTAAGAAATGTTGTCGTCAAAGGGTCCGCCGCTATAGCCCACGTTTGGGGCCACCACGCCGACTTCTTCGACGGCGCTGGCCTGGGCGGCAATGGTCTCAGCATCGGCAACGGTCAACGGTTTTCTGGTGCGCTCGGATCGGTCTTCGCCGGTCCGTGGGCCGGTGGACAGATGGAAGGCGTAAATGTTGTTGGTGCCGTACTCTTCAATTATCGAGACGATGTTCTGCCGTAGTCCGGTCAGGATAGAGGCGATCGTGATCGCAGTCATCACTCCAATCACGATTCCCAGGACGGTCAGGAAACTTCTGAACTTGTGCGAGCGCACGCTATCAAGCGCCATTTTCAGCGTTTCAGTTAGCACACTCTTTGGAAGTTTCAATTTCATTTTGCTGCTACTCGACGATAAGAACTAAGCCTGCGGACTTCAGGTCGCCTGGGTCAGGGCCAAAATCGGGTCAAGCCTCGCGGCTTTGAACGCCGGGTAGATACCGGCAATCATCCCAATGGCCGTAGAAACAATTAAAGCGAGCAGGATGTAGCCGATGGTTATCGTCATGGTGATCGAGGCCAACGTAGTTATCAACGTGGTCACTCCATAGGACAGCAGAAGTCCCAGCACCCCACCCAACGCACACAGAATTGCCGACTCAATAAGAAACTGGAGCAGGATCTGTCTCCTGGTTGCGCCCACCGCCTTGCGTAAACCGACTTCAAACGTCCTCTCAGTCACGCTCACCAGCATGATATTCATCACCACGATGCCGCCGACCACCAAAGTGATCAATGTAATCGGCACGACTACCGCCGCTATGCTCCCCGTAAACTGATCGATTTGCTGATTGATCTCTTCGACGTTGACCAGGCCGAAGTCGTCTTCTTCGTTGCCATTAAGGCGATGTTTATTTCTCATCGCCACCCGCGCGTCTTCGATTGTTGCCTGAAAAGTCTCGCGGTTGTGTCCCTTGCCATGGATCTGCAAACCATTGCGTCCGAAAATTTGCATGTGGGTGGTGACGGGAATGTAGACGTGGCGATCGACCGAATCTCCGAAGAAAGAACCACGTTTTTCTTCTACGCCCACGACCCGAAAGGGCAGGCCGCGAACTTTCAGCACTTTGCCGATCGGATCGGTGTTGGGGAAAAATTTGTCCTTGATGTCGCCGCCAAGGACAACCACGAACGCTGAACGGTCGACTTCGTCAGTTGAGATAAACCGGCCTTCTTCGATGGTCTTGTCTTCGATGTCGACCATACTGGCCGTCACGCCAAAGACTACGCAGCCGGGAAACTCAACTCCGTCTTGTTTCAGGTCAGCCTGGCCACCGACTCCAGCCCCAACTTCTGCACAAGTGCGACAGTGATCGCGGACCCACTCGTAGTCGTCCCAGTTGAGCCGCTTGTTGCGCCGGTTCATCCGCTCAAACTCTTCATCGGTCATGCGGCCGCTGTGAGCGGTGCGCGCGATCATGAAGTGATTACTGCCAAGCACTTTGGCCAGCTTGTCCACCACGTAAGTATTCAAGCCACTAATTGAGGCGCCCACGGTGACCACCGAAGCAACACCAATAATGATGCCGATTAACGTCAGAAAAGCCCGTAATTTGTGGGCAAAAATCGACTGCAGGGCAATCCTCAGGGCGTCTGTATAAAAGGAAAAAAAGGCTTTCATGGTCTGTTTGACTTGCGGGTCTCTACGGCGCAACTGACTGTACGACGATTTCGCAGAGAAAGTTTTGCTCGTATTTTGGACTCCGGGAACCTGTCGAAGGTTCCCGGAGATTACGGCTTCATCTGAGTAGACGTGGCCGGCAGGGTTTTGTTAACACCTAGGTCAATTCAGCAGCTGGGCGTTCTGCTGGTTTTAGCGAAAATTTGTCTGCCCAACGTATCCGCCCGGTTACCTGCATCGCCACAAAAAGGGTGACGATCGAGCCACTGGTAATGGCTAGTCCAGTGAAACCCTTCAGGAAAAACGCATAGGAGAACATCACCAGGTAAACAAACTGGGCGAGCGCCGCCTCTCGGCTGGCGAAATGCAGTCCAATCACGAGTCGCAGATAACTTACGACCAGAAATACTGAAGTCGCCGCCGATATCGCAAAGGCCAGGTGTATTGAAACATGATCCACCAGGTAGGCGAGCAGCAAATGAAAAGAGAAAAACGCTGCGGCCAGGAAGAAGTAGTTCATCGGATGGAGTTCGATGCCGCGCATCGTGGTGATAATCATCATGATGAAGAAGAAGAAGAACAGGGAGACGGGAGCGAAAAAGCTGATGCGTCCGGCCAGCGGCCCCGGCTGAAGTTTCTCGGGCATCACCATCGCGATTTGGTAACCGGAAACCAGGTTTTTAAATGACCAACGCAAGTCCCAACCGGCGCCTGATGCATGTTTCTCTGAGGGCGATAAGGTGTTGTCCGGAAAATCAATGTCTTTGAAGTTGGTCTTCATGTTGAGCGTGAAGTCGCGAACCTGGGCCACGTTCTGAGTCCCGAAGCTATAACGCCATTCGTTCAATCCCTGTGATCGGTAGCCAACCGCCAAATGAGCGACCTGTCCGGCCAAAAGTTTGACCGAGCCAATTGCCGCGTTCTGCTCGTTGTTAACTACGACTGGAGTTCCGTCAACCGTGAAGACCAGATCGTCGTAAATCGCATTCGAGGTCGGATAATTCAGGACGAAGGTCACCGTTCGTTCCTTGTCGCTGGAATTACGAAAGCCGTAGGCTCCGGCGAAAGCCACCTTGTAGGTGCTGTACCAGAGCAGACCTTTCTGCCGGTGTTCCAAATCCAGCGCCACATCAACCGCGCTGCCTTCCAGTGGCAGCAAAGTAGTTACTTCTTCCTGAATTGTCTTGACGATCTTTTTGCCATTCTCGGTACTCTCCTCATTTCTGGAGACGGTTTCCTTATAGGATGCTATGGGTGGCGACTGGTTTTGGGGCGCACCCCAGGTTGAAGTCACGCGATTATCCGCATTGGCTGCCGAGTCGTAGGTGCGGGCGAAGATGGTTCCGCCAAGGATGGCCCAGGCAATCGACGCACACACGAAGATGAAAGCAATTGCAATTATCCGCTTGGTCATTTCAACACTCCTTTAGAGGGTGTCTCACTTCATAGGCACTCCCCTGGTTAGAAACTTTCGTTAGTTCCAATATCGAATGCTTGTCGCGGATCGACAATGTGGCAGGCCACAGCGGGCGCGTGTGAATAGCTACATCGCGTGGAGATGGACCTTCCTTACTATCGATCGTGTAAACCGGAAAAGAGAAATGTCTTGCGGCTTTGGAGTTTTTCACGCTCAATCTATTCATCATGCCGGCCTCGCTTTACCCAGCCGTTTGTGGCGTCCACTCCAAATCCACATCAGGAAAAGAACCGCGGCCAAAGAAAACATGCCAGGCAAACCAGTTGGCAACGGGCAGACGCATCCCGGCGCAGGCGATTTCAATCAGCGCAGGCTGACGGATGCTGCCAACTAAACGGCGCATCCACAGTCGGGAAGCGAATCGAGCCCGGAACAGTTCTCCCGAATAGGGTTTCAAGGCCTCAGTGTCCCCAGTTTCCAGATACTCAGGAATTACTTTTGCCGCCAGACTTGAGAGCCGCATGCAAGGGTCGAGTCCGCCGGCAGTCAGTGGCGAGACAGCGCCGGCTGCGTCTCCCAATAGCAGTCCTTCGGCGGACGCGATATTGGCTAACACTCCGCCAACTGGAATCCTTCCACCGCGTCGTTCGATATGCTTTGCCTGGCCCAAGTTGATGATTCCATTCAGACTTGATCGAAACTGATCGAGCGCTCGCGGCGGATCAAACCTGGGGGCGTAGCCACCAACTCCGATGTGGGT
>DATKIS010000436.1:0-3398 GCA_035543975.1 Pyrinomonadaceae bacterium | reverse complement strand
GGGAGCCCGGGATCCGTGAGTCAAACTTAGACAGCAGTCCGGCCGACGTTGCCTTACAGAACCGAGCGCGGTAGCGCCGGATCCTAGCGTCGACTTCCAATAACCCGAATGAAATCCGTTCGAATCATAAGAACTTGACTCTAGGATCCGGCCCTACCGCGCTCGGTTCTGTAAGATCGTTTCGTTACCTGCTAAGTTACAGCGGAACGGGAACACAGGGCGATCCCTGATTAGCTCCTGGAACTGTGGCCCAGTGCCGGTCGTATTTGGGTGTTGTCCGGAATTCCCATCAAACTGTGAGGTTCTTATGTATTGTCCAAATTGCGGGCAGACTCAGCCTTCGGAAGAGGTGCGCTATTGTTCGCGCTGTGGCCTTTCCCTCGGGGAACTGGCCAGGTGGTTAATTGATGGTGCCAACGCACCGTGGGCTCCAATTCAGCTTGCCAATGAGCCTTCGCCACGCAAGAAGGGAATCAGGCGCGGAGCCAAAGTGACGTTCATCGGTGCCGTGCTTTTAATGTTTACCTTCGTCATGGCTATAGCAGTGGACGGACCGGAGTTGATGGTGGCGCCGATGCTGGTTTTGTTTGTGGGTTTGGTTTGGATGTTGTACTGCCGTCTCTTTGTAGACAACACGCCGGCAGCCGGGAGGCAAGGGTTGGCACCGGCCTCACGCCCCAATCAATATCTACCTCCAGCCCAGGTCAATCCGGTGAATGTGTTGCGGCCAAGAGAACCAAACACCTCTGAGATCGTGCAACCGCCGAGCGTTACCGAGTACACCACCAACCTGCTTAGGAATCGCCGCAAGACTTAGTTCAGGACGATCCACGAACGTACCCGAATCGCTGGCCTTTTCGTGCTCTTTCGTGTCTTTTAGTGGATCGCTATTCTGGGGGGTGCAGCATGAAAGCTTCCGCCGCGAAACGACGTATTCCTTTCCCGTTTGTGCTTGATGAGCTGGAACCGCTGCGTCCGGTCGTCAAGAGCATGTTTGGTTTCACTCACATCTATCTGGCTGACCGGCTTCTCTGCTCACTTCGCGATGATCCCAAACAGCGCGGCACGAATGGCCTGTGGGTATACACCACGACGGAACATGTCGATGGCCTGGCTCGGGAGTTTCCCGATCTACCAAGACGTCAACTTTGGCGCTCCAAAAAGAACGCCTGGATCGTGCTGGCGGCCCGACTCGAGAATTTTGAAGAGTATGCATTCAAGGCGTGCGAGCTGATCCTGAGAGGTGACCGGCGCATCGGCAGAGTCACGCGCGGGAGCGCAGGTTTGTTGGAGACGGGAAATAGAAAACAGGCCGCAGCCCGGCGCCACTTTGGCTGAGAGGCCGCCGTTGTGCTACTGCCCGAAGCCGAGAAAGTTGTTCAAGTAAGAATCCACGGCCTTCAACGAAATCTCCGTCGAGAGAAATCCGATGTAGTTATCGGGTCTCAAGAAGACGCTAAAAGGCCGGTCAACGCCGAACGCACCACCAGCATACTGAAGTGCGATTTCATGGAAATCCACAAACGGCGCGAACCGGCTTTCGACTTCCGCCCGTAACTGCTGATGCTCGTTCCCGTCTGTGGAGAACACGACAAAGTGGGCCCTTGCCTCACGTAGCCGGTCGTAGACGCTCGCGCCGTCTATTAGAAAGTATGGCATCCGATCTCCGGCCTTGACAGTGAAGTTCTCGTCTCCAGCATGTTGACTCAGCGAACCGTGGCGATAGTTGATTCCGATTTGCGAGATCACCGGAAAGACGAAGCTCCTAACT
Source organism: Pyrinomonadaceae bacterium (assembly GCA_035543975.1). GTDB lineage: Bacteria > Acidobacteriota > Blastocatellia > Pyrinomonadales > Pyrinomonadaceae > PSRF01. Next base: position 1,627 of record DATKIS010000436.1, on the reverse strand, counting down.
GCGTCGAGACTGAGCATGTATTTCGCGATGGACGGCAACACGTTAGTTCGCAGGAAGGCGAGAAACCACTCCGAACTTGCCAGAAACTGAAAAGCGCGATCGGTTGATTGGGTGAGAATTTTGGCGTTCTCGAGCCGTTCCTCGTTATAGCTATCCAGAAGTTTTTCGTCCGCTTTGCCTCGCAACGCCAAAGCCAACTTCCAGGCGAGATTGTAGCCATCCTGGATTCCGGTGTTCATGCCCTGGCCTCCCGCCGGCGTGTGAATATGCGCGGAGTCGCCCGCCAGAAAGCATCGACCTTCAGAGAACTTGTTAACGTGGCGAGTATGGACCTTGTAAGTTGAAAACCAGTCTACATCGTGGATGTCGAGCTCAAGTTTGGCGTCTTCCCGGATTTGCTGTTCAATCTCGTCATACAAGACCTCGCCTTCGTCCTTGGCGAATTCCTCAGGGAACGAGCCGACGATGCGGTAACGCTTATCGCCTTTGAGTGGAAAGAAAGCCAGCAGCGCATCTTTCGAGAGACAGACATGCAGAGCATCGTGGCTGAACTTCCAATCGACCTTCACGTCCGCTACAAAAAACATGCGTTTGACTGTGCTGCCAGGGAACTCAAAACCTAAGGTGCGTCTGACCAAACTCTTGGTGCCATCGCAGCCCACCAGAAACTTCGCTGCGATTGTCAGCGGTGAACCGCCCGACCCAAACTGCGCGTTAACCCGCGCGCCGGTTTGGGTAAAGCCTTTGAGTTCCGTGTCCCAAAGAACTTCCTTGCCTCGCTGCTGCAGGTAGTCGTAGAGGAGTTGCTCGTTCTTGCTCTGTTCCAGCAAGAGCAGATAAGGGTAAGCACTCAGGCCCTTCCCAATGTCAGACAGGTCGAGTTCGGCGCGCATCTCTCCGCCGGCGAGCAGACGCGCTTTCCCGGCAATGGTGCCCTCTTCAACTGCCTTTTGAGCCAGGTCAATCTGTTCGTAGATCTCGAGTGTGCGGGCCTGCACGCCGATCGCTTTGGAGAAAGGCGTCACGCCCTTGTTCTTCTCGACGATCACAAACTCAACGCCGTGCCGGACAAACTGCGTCGCCAGCGACAGCCCGGTTGGCCCGGCGCCGATAATCACCACATCGGTCCTGAGTGTTGGGTCCATGTTTCGTTCTGCGAGCATGCGATCCACTAACTCCCACTAAACCCGAAACTCTGGTTCGTGAATTTTCGTGGATCGTCTTGCCGATCAAGCGTCAGAACTGATTCTCGAAAGTCTTAAGATCCTGCTCGAGCTTCCACTGGAGATTCGCCTTCTGGCTAGCGGACAGATATTGCTTGCAGGCGGGGGAGGGTTCACCCGGCGTGGAAATATCGCGCGCGCATTCAACTACCGGGGTAAACGTTCTGGAGTTTGCCCACAGGCTCGCGCCGGGAATAAAAGCGTATTGCAGGCTGGTTCGAGCCATAGTCTTGAGTTGAACATAGCCCAGGCCATGGTCCTGAGCCGCCTTCAGATACTCACGTGAAATCTCTGATCGGGAAACTCCCTCATCATCAGTTGCCAGAGCTACCGGCACGCCATACTGCAAGTAGGTGGTGAGGGGATGCTGTTCCTTCTTCACCCCGAGGATCAAATCGTTGCTG
>DATKIS010000435.1:0-2608 GCA_035543975.1 Pyrinomonadaceae bacterium | reverse complement strand
GTTGGAGACACAGCCTCGATATCGAAGCAGATCACGGATGACGCCATTCGTGCGTTTGCCGAATTGAGCGGAGATCACAATCCGGTCCATCTCGATGAAGAGTTTGCCAGTACGACCAGGTTCGGACGCCGGATTGCCCACGGCATGTTAGGCGCCTCGCTGATTTCGGCGGTGCTGGGGACTGAGCTGCCTGGTAGTGGATCGATATATCTCAGTCAGACGCTGAAGTTCCTGAGTCCGGTTTTCCTTGGCGACACGGTGACCGCACGAGTCACTGTTACTAAAGTCCGGGAAGATAAATCAATTGTGACGCTCGAAACCGTTTGTGAGAACCAAAGCGGCGAAACCCTGATCCGCGGCGAGGCCGTGGTGTTGGTGGAGTAGCAGGGATCCACTAAGTCACACGAACGAACAGGGAAGAGTCGTTAGGGTGATTTCGGGAGAATTCGTGGATCGTGTCTCCTGATTTAACAAAAAACTAAATGAGCGCTCAATCAATCACACCAGCCGATCAGGTCGCGCCAGTCGTCGTCGACAAGGTACCCGCTTACTCCTGGTATGCGCTGGGTGTTCTGACCCTCGTCTATGTCTTGAATTTTCTGGATCGGACGCTCATCTACCTGCTGCTGACGCCAATTAAGAAGGAGATGGCGTTTAGCGATCTCCAACTCGCGTTGTTGGGCGCCACCGCGTTTGCCATCTTCTACACCTCGCTGGGAATTCCATTTGGCCGCCTGGCTGACCGCGTGGTGAGAAAGAACATGATTGCCGGTGGTCTGGCCGTTTGGAGTTTGTTCTCCGGGTTGACGGGATTTTGCAATGGCTTCTGGAGCATGTTCTTTTGCCGGCTGATGGTGGGTGTGGGAGAAGCCACGCTCGGGCCCGCTGCGCTCTCCTTGTTAAGCGACTATTTCCCGCCGCGCATGCGCGCCACGGTGCAGGGCATTTACTCTTCCGGGATTGCCATTGGCAGCGGGCTCGCCTTTTTTCTGGGCGGCTATCTGGGGCAGAACTACGGCTGGCGCTGGGCATTCTATTGTCTGGGATTTCCCGGACTGGCTTTGGCGGTCGTGGTTTTCCTTCTCAAGGAGCAACGCCGCGGGCGAACTGAAGTAACCACTGTCCATTTGAGCAACAAGGACTGGAAAGTTCTCTTTCGATCCGTCCCGCTTCGTTATCTCTATTTGGGCTACGGCCTGTTTGGAATAGCTTCCAACAACCTCGGCATCTGGGTCCCTTCATTCTTTGTCCGGGTGCACGGAATGAGCCTGGTGCAGATCGGGACCATCGCGGGGATTCTGGCGATTGTGGTCGGCGTGCCGGTGACGATTATGGGCGGCTACTTGTCTGACAAGTTTCGTAGATTTGGGAAAGGCGGTCGGATGATGTTCAGCGCTTCGGCCGCGCTCGCGTCGGTACCGCTCTGGCTGCTGTTGCTCTACAGCGATAACAAACCCCTCCTCCTGGGACTCAACTGCGCGCTCTTCGCCCTCGCCATCTCCTGGCTGGGACCGGCAGCCGCGGACGTTCACGACATCGCCGGACCGCATCTGCGCGGGCTGGGAATTGGCATCTATTTTTCGACCGTGAATATCTTCGCGTACGGCATCGGGTCGCCCTTAATCGGGAAACTGAATGACGTGCTTGGTGTAAATACCAATCCGGGAATGATGCGATATTCGCTACTTGTATGCCTGCTCGCGTGCCTATTCAGTGCCTGGTTGCTTTGGAAAGGAAGCAGGGCGCTGCAGGCGAGTAATGGTCTAGCGCGGTGAGTCGGGTAACGACCGCTTTGCCTCACGCCGTGTCACCGGCGGGGCTTATTAATTATCGGCTGCTGGGGCCTGAATGCCACCAATGAGTTCGTCAAACACAAAACCACACACATCTTCCAGGCGCCTCAATACCGCGCCGCTCAATTTCTCTGCGGAGAGCGAGTTGCCGGAAGGATTCCTCGATTTTGTCCGGCCACTTCATCGCGACCTAACTCCACGCCAACAGCGGTTCATCAAGAGACGGGCTGACGTTTTGCAGGCTGCTCACCTGGGCCAAAAGCCTGACTACCTGCCCACCGCAGAAGCTACGACCGGCGATTGGCAGGTTCGGCTTCCCGAGTGGTGCGCCGATCAACGCAACCAGATGACTGGTCCGGCTGACGACGCTGAGTTGGTAGTGAAGATGCTGAATTCAGGCGCACCGGGGGTGATGCTCGATCTTGAAGACTCCATGGCCAACGATTGGCCCAATCTCATGCAAGGCGTCAAAAATATCCTTTTGGCGCTGACCGGAGAATTAGCTTACTCCGACCTAAAACGTAACAAGACAGTCGGGATTGAGAAAAGCGAAACGGTGATCTTCACCCGGGCCAGGGGATTGCACATCAGCCAGGCCGGAGTGCTAGCGAATGAGCTGCTGTCTGCCTCATTGTTTGACGTCGCCCTGGTCGCTTACCAGGTTGACCCGAGTCGTTTACAACACCCGCTCTCTTTCTACATTCCCAAGTCGGAGTCGGCCGACGAGGCGCTCTGGTGGCGAGATTTGTTTCAGGCGATCGAAGTCGCCCGCGGTTGGCCTCGGGGTTATATCAAGTGCATGGCTTTGGTTGAAT
>DATKIS010000434.1:0-7223 GCA_035543975.1 Pyrinomonadaceae bacterium | reverse complement strand
CGCTCTTCTTGCCGCCTCCCGATTCCTTATTCACCGTGGCCCATGCTCTGGCCTCGGCCTCTTTCGTGGAGACACCCTTCTTCTCGTAACCTTCCTCAATGTGTTCGGCCTGCCGCTTCTGCTTGTCGGTATAGGCACCCTTATCACCTTGTGGCATTGAGCACTGCCTCCTCAATTCTGATTTCAGAATTACACGGACCACTTTGCAAATACTGAGCCCCAGTCTGGGCCTCCAACATTTCTTTGGGCGCACGGTTGGCCCAGCTAAGGCTTTCCCGTGTAAAACACACTGGCACTACGATTGCCGCCACCATCAGCAGAACCTTGGAAGACCTAGCTAGGTGGTCTGTTACTAAACAAGTGGGTTGCTGTGATGTACAGGAAGCCTACACAGGATTGAGGAGTGTCACATGTCAACAAATAGCGAAGGAACGAAGCGCGAATTGATCGATACCGGCACTGATAAGCGTTATGTTCGGCGCGACGCTGAAGGGAAATTCAAAGAATCTGATGATCAGGGTCGCTCGCTGGCGCAGGACGTAAGACACCAAGCCAAAACCAAGGTACCCGCCGGCCAGGGGGACCACGGCGATCAGAAACGTTAACTTCTAGTGCGCGGCTGCCCGCCACTTTTTGCGGACCCGGGTCTGCGACCATTGATCCAATCACGCTTAAACGCGGCAGTCCGATGCACTCTACATGACCCGACTTGAACACCTACAAAAAACCGGTATAGCGCGACTGGGAACTCCCTCCCGAGGTTTTAGATACAAACGAACTGACCTCAAAAGGGTGACCGCGGATGACCTGAAGCGGATCGCTCAACTAAGAATTCCACCAGCCTGGACCAATGTCTGGATCAACGCCACTGCCGGGGGCACCGTGCAAGCCATAGGCAAGGACGCAGCCGGACGGTTGCAGTATCTCTATCACCAGAATCACGTTCGGCGGCAAGACGCCAAGAAGTTTCGCCGGGTCATCAAATTTGCGGAGGCGCTGCCGCGCATGCGGGCGACTGTGGCCACCAGTCTGCGTGAGCCCGACCTCGGTCGGGATAGCGTAATGGCCTGCATCCTCCGGATCTTATCGAGTTGCTTTATCCGGCCAGGTAGCCACGTCTACGCAAATGAAAACGGCAGCTTTGGAATCGCGACCTTGAGGCCCAAGCACGTCAAGGTTAAAGGCAATGTAGTCGAATTCGACTTTCCGGGTAAATCAGGCGTGCGACAGTTTCGGCAGATCAAGGATCGCAAGGTTTCAAAGGTGGTGAGGAAACTACTGCAACAGCCATCTCGCGAAGTATTCAAGTATCAGAACGGCAACGGCGAATTTGTTAACGTCACGCGCCAGCACATCAACACGTACATCCGCGAAGTGATGGGCGACAATTTTAGCGCCAAAGATTTTCGCACCTGGGCCGGAACCCTGGTTTGCGCCTGCGCGCTCGCCAGGGCCGGCACTGACGCTCTTGATAAGCCCACCACCAGAAAAAGAAAAATAGCCGACGCGATTAAGGAAACGGCCGAAGCTCTGGGCAACACTCCGGCAGTTTGTCGCAACTCTTACGTCTGTCCAGAAATAATCAGTAGTTTTGAAACCGGAAAAATCATCAACAACTATTTCAACACGCTGCAGGCCTTAATTAGTTACCGGGGGCGAAAGCTCCATGCTGCGGAAAAATCTCTACTCGGATTCATGAAACGTATGGCCGCTTAAGGCTCCAGATGTCCCAGCAGACCTCTAACACGCGAACAGACTGGCACCGCGATTGCTCAGTCAAGTGAGTCAACGAAAACTGTTCGAATAACGTGCGAAGTCCGGCACTATCAAAGGAGCCAAGTCAACCGAGTGGAGCAAAACCAAGTTAGCTTGCCGGTCTCGCTACAAAACATTACTCAATTTTAGAAGGGATGTGCTGCCATGAACGTATTTACATTATTGAAGGCCGACCATAAGAAGGTCGCCGGGATTCTTAAGAAGATAGATGAGACAACTGAGCGGGCTGTCAAAACCCGGGAAGAACTATTCACCCAGGTGAAAACCGAACTCGACGTTCACACGCGAATCGAAGAAACCATCTTCTATCCGGCCTTGAAAGAGGCGGAAGAAACTCGCGACATCACCATGGAAGCATTTGAAGAGCACCGCCTGGTGAAACAACTGCTGCAGGAATTAGACAAGGAAGACAAGGGTGCCGAAGAATGGACCGCCAAGTTCACGGTGCTGAAAGAAAACATCGAGCATCACGTCGAGGAGGAAGAAGACGAGATGTTCAAGAAGGCGCGCAAGGTTTTGAGCGAGGAAGAGGCCGAGGCGCTGGGCACTCGCATGGAAGAAGCCAAGACAGAGCAACTCAAGGCTGCCGCCGCAAGATAACAACGATTGTCTGGCGCAGGCATCCGGTCTCTTGAGATGGTTTGCGCCGCACCTCCACGGCGGCGGTCGCCGTGGAGGTTGTTAAATTTGACTAACACCTGGAGGGATTCATGGAAGGACCATTACGCGGAATTCTCGCTGGAGCGGCGGCCTGGAAATTCGGCGGCGGCTGCATTTCCACCATCCTAATTTTCATCGTCGTCTTTTGGCTGCTTGGCTATGTCAGCTGCTGAGTTGTGAAGCAGCAGCGCGGTCAATAAGCCATTCCAGCGTTCCCTGGACGGGGGAGATCAGCTGTGCGGGCAAGGGCTCTGGACCAGATTCAATGCGGAGCACTTCTGAGAGGCGGGTCGCTTTATTGCTTCCGGTAATCAGAAAAAGCACATGAGCCGCGTGGTTGAGAGCCGGCAAAGTCAGACTAATTCGATCCTGCTGCGACTGTAGGTTCTGCGTCGCGACGACCCACTTCGATTGTTCCTTGAGGGCGTCGCTCTTGGGGAAGAGCGACGCCGTATGGCCATCCTCACCCATTCCGAGCAAAACCAGATCAAACCTGGGTAATGAAGCTGCTGTGAAGAACCTTCTCAGCTCCTGTTCATAAGCAGCCGCACCTGCCGGCGGGTCGTTCTCCCCGACTATCCGATGGACATTTCCCTCAGGAATCTCGACGTTTGAAACCAACGCTTCGTAGACCATTCTGTAGTTACTGTCTGGATGGACTGGGGGCACACAACGCTCGTCACCGAAGAAGAGATGGACGCGAGACCACTCGATGAGTTTCTTGTGAGGATCGGACCCGAGCAGTTCGTAGACTCGCCGCGGGGTGTTACCGCCTGCCAGTGCGACACCAAACCATTCATGGTCTGCTATGGCTTCCCGGGCATAAGCCACAAGCTCGTCCGCCGCCGCCAGCGCCACGTCTTCTGGCGTGTTGAATATACGAACGTTGTCTTGAATCCTGCGGGGTTCCATGGTCAAGCTGCGCTTCGGTCAAAGGGGGAGCTTAGGTAAGGAATAACAGCGGGACACGCCTTCCAGCTTCCTGCCTCCTGCTTTCTGCCTCCTGCCTCCTGCCTCCTGCTTTCTGCCTCCTGCTCGCCCACCGCTCACTGCTTCTCCAGCAACTCCTCCCACTCAGTATGAACGAAACCTGCGTCAGGCTTGTCCGTCCGCTCATAGGTATGGGAACCGAAAAAGTCTCGCTGCGCCTGGGTTAGATTCAGTGGCAGGTTGGGATTGCGATACATGTCGAAGTATCCAAGGCTCGCTGACATCGCCAGCACCGGCAGTCCTTGTTGCTGGGCTGTGCTCACCAGCACCCGCCAGCCAGACTGAGCTTGCTCCATTGTGGAATTGAATTCCGGGTCGAGCAAAAGATTGGCAAGATTTGCGTTGCGCAAATATGCTTCCTTAATTTTGCCTAAAAACTTTGCGCGGATGATGCAGCCGCCCTGCCAGATGCGCGCCACCTCACTGAGGTTGATGTCCCAGCCAAATTCATCGGAACCGGCCTTGATTAGGTTCATTCCCTGCGCATAAGAACAAATCTTGGACGCATAAAGCGCATCGTGAACATAATTCTTCACGCTCTCGGTGAGCTGACCATATTTCCCAGTCGTGCGGGCGATGATCTCCTTGCTAGCCCCAACCCGAGCGTCTTTCTGGGATGAAAGCACTCTCGCCACGATAGCGGCATCGATCGTGGGAATAGGGACACCGAGATCGAGCGCGAGCTGACTCGTCCACTTTCCAGTACCCTTTTGGCCAGCTTTGTCCAGAACCAAATCGACCAAAGGCTTTCCGGTTTCCGGGTCTTTCACGCGCAGAATCTTGGCCGTGATCTCAATCAGATAGGACTCCAGATCGCCCTGGTTCCACTCATCGAAAATGTCCGCCATCGCCGCCGCGCTCAGACCGAAGCCGTCGCGGAACAACCCGTAGGCCTCGGCAATGAGTTGCATGTCGCCATATTCAATGCCGTTGTGAACCATCTTGACGAAATGGCCGGCCCCGCCGGGACCGATGTAGGTGACGCAGGGTCCATCAGGGACCTTCGCCGCGATTGCTTCCCAGATCGCCCGAATCTGCTCATAGGCCTCTTTGTCGCCGCCCGGCATCAGGCTGGGACCAAGCAAAGCGCCTTTTTCGCCTCCGGACGTGCCAGATCCGATCATGAAAAACCCTGCGGCTTTCAGTTCCTTTTCCCGTCGTTCTGTGTCTTTGAAGTGCGAGTTTCCGTTGTCGATGATTATGTCGCCCTGATCGAGAAATGGTTTTATCAGGTCGATCGTCCAGTCCACCGGCGGTCCGGCTTTAACCAGAAGGATTATTTTGCGCGGACGGTCGAGTGACTTCACAAACTCTTCGGGCGTGTGGGCGCCCAGAATCTGCCTACCTGGATGCCGCGCGATGAATGCATCGAGCACGCGCGGCTCGCGATCAAAGACCGCAATTGGATAACCGTTGCGTTCGATGTTGAGCGACAGGTTCTGGCCCATCACGCCCAGGCCAATCATTCCGATAGCAGCTTTTGTCATAACGATCCAATCTCACAGCGTGGAATGGCACTCAAGGAAGTTCAGAGTTCAAACTTCAGGAAGCTCTGAAGTGCTTTCGACGCGTAGCGTCGGGATGAATGTAGCCCGGCCTTTCAAGGCCGGGCTAACCCACCTAGTGGTCGCGCGTCGCGTAGCGACGTTTGAAACTGGAGCAAATTCAATCGTCGCTACGCGACGACAACAGGTCACAAACTGATCCCGGCGTTGAAACGCCGGGCTAAACTCATACCGCCGCTACGCGTCGCAGACAGTTAATCAGAGCTTCCTTCCGCCTGTCGCCCGGCAGCACCAACTTAAAGGTTGAACTCTGGATTGCCGTCGTTCGCGGCCACAATGCCGTCTATCAAAGCCTGCAGTTTTGCTAGCCCAACCACTACATCAGCGCCTAGATCAACTCGAATAGCCCGGCGTCCATGGGACAACAACGATTGGAAGTCCCCTTGCGCCTGCGCATCTTTCAAGATACTGAACGTGTACGGCGCCCCCGGCACCTCCAAATCGACAGTGTCCGGGGCCGTGATTTGGATGAAGACGCCCGAGTCTGGTCCTCCCTTGTGCAGTTGGCCGGTCGAATGCAAGAAGCGAGGTCCGTAACCGGTGGTGGTCGCGCAACCGGTCATATCACGCAAGCTGAGGCGAATTGCCTGGATGGCCGCCTCCGTCTCGGGAGTCTCTTCAACATAGGCAAGCAGGGCCACATAATCGTGCGGCTTTATCCGCGCGAGGTGCGCAGCCAGCACATCCGTAACCGAACCTCCACGTGAAGCTTCAGTGCCGTAGACCGTCAAGGTTCCATCGTTTGCGACCGGATCCGACGCAGGTGATTTCCCATCCCGGATGAACTCCTCCAACAGCGCCCTGGTTGCATCTTTAGATTCCTGAACGTTTGGCTGGTCGAAGGGGTTGATGGCCATTCGCCACCCGGCAAACGCAGTCGCCATTTCCCAAAGGAAAAACTCCGCGCACAACTCATGGACGTCAGCCAATCGCCGGTACACGACCGGGTGACCAGCAGCCTCCAGTGCGTCTAACTTCGACTTTGTTTCGCTATCCGGCGCACCGACGGAAACTGAAATGAACAAGCGGTCCGACCCATACGTGGAAGCTTCTCCCAAAGGCTCACCAACGACGGGGACGATTCCCTGTCCCTCCTTGCCCGTGCTTTCCGCGATTAGCTGCTCGATCCACAAACCCAGCGCCGAGAGTTTCTGGTCAGTAACAATGGTCAACTTATCCCGCCCCGCCAGGGCGCATTCAGACATCACCGCGCCAAGCAGTGCGCCAGGATTCGCGTTAACCTCCACGCCCTCAGCGCAAGCCGCGGCCATCGTCTCGGCTCCACGGAGCAGCTTCTCAATGTCTAAACCCATCAATGCTGCCGGCACCATGCCGAAGTATGAGAGGGCGGAGTAGCGCCCGCCAATATCCGGCTGGTTGAGAAAGATGCGCCTGAAGTGTTCGGCCGCGGCGGTGTCGGCCATTTGGGAACCGGGATCGGTAATTGTGATAAACGACTGGCCCGGCTGGGAACTAACCTTTGCAACCTCGTTGTACCAGTAGCGATGAAAGGCGATGGGTTCGGTCGTGGTTCCCGACTTCGAAGCGACCACGAACAAACACCGACCGGGATCGAGCTGTTTGCGGAAGTTATTAATTGCGTCCGGATCGGTCGAATCGAGGACCAGTAGCTCGGGAAACCCCGCCTGCTTGCCGAATGTTTGTCGCAAAACTTCGGGGCAAAGCGAAGAGCCACCCATCCCGCAGACCATCGCGTGATCGAAATCTGCCGAGGCCCTCACCTCAGCGCCAAAGCGGCTTAACTCGTCCGCGACAGCCAGCATTTGGCCGGCTACCGTCAACCATCCGAGCGAATTGACGATGATCTTTTGGTGCGCGGGTTCCTGCTTCCACAGCGCGGCGTCCTTATTCCAGATGCGGCCAATGACGTTCGCTCGGGCCGACTCAGCCAGGGTGGCGCGGACCGGCTCTTCAAAGTTTCCGAGCGAAGCGGTCAGATAATCGGTCGCGATCAAGTTCTGCGTTTGTGGAGCAGTCTCTCGCTTGGCTTCAATTCCAGCATCCTTCATAATCAGGGCCTCGATTTTCGACTAGATCATTCGGGTTGTTATTTGGGAGGACATAGTCTACCACGGTTGCCAATGGCTTACTGTCAGCGTGGGTGGCCGTCCTGTCAACGTGGGTGGCCGTCCGGTCCGCGGGTGGCCGTGGCTCACCGTATAGGCATCTGGAGTACGAATGGCGAGCGAGAAGAAACGAGCATTAATAGTT
>DATKIS010000433.1:0-2037 GCA_035543975.1 Pyrinomonadaceae bacterium | reverse complement strand
GTTCACCCTGGCGCCGCCTTCGCTTTCAAGATATTTGGCGGGTGCCGCTTCGAATCGAGCCTTGCAGTCGCCGCTGCCAAATAGGTAGATGCGCCCCCGGTAGACCGTAAAGAGATCCGGATTGCCGGTTACCGGTGGACCCATTCTGGCGCAGGTGCCGTCCAACTGAATCTCGTAGCGCGTCGGGTCCTTCTCGAAGGTGGCCTGGTTCTCAGTGCTTTTGAACAGGTATTGAAACTTACCGCGTGTGACCGAGATCTTGAGGTCGCCCTGAACCTCTTTTCCCTGAACGAGCAGGATTGGGTCGAGTCCCTCGAGCACCGGTACCGCGTCAGTTGAAGCCGATTGAGCAACGGCGAGACTACTGAGACTAAGCAACAAGACGAGGCCGATGGTAATAACCCGGCCAGACTTCACCTTGCGTTCGAGACGGCTTTTCATAATTTCCTCCAGCGGTATATCAGAACTCAAGCGTTCTGCGGTTAAGGGTGGCAGTGTAGTGACGGCTTATCGAATGCAAGCTTGTTTTGCAGTGAACTGCGGAGGAAGTGCTGTGAATGGACGAGAACCTGGGCGAAAGGAAACGGAACTACGATCCACGGAGTCACCCGAATGAATACGAACAGCCGTTAGTGTGATTTCGTGCAGGTTGGGGGATCGTTTCCCTGGCTGCGGAGCCGCTCCGTTAAGTTATGCGGCGAAGATGAGCGATGGTCTCGACGTGGTGGGTTTGCGGAAACATATCAAAGGCTGCGACCGAATCAATTGAGTAACCGCCGGCAACCAGCTTTTTGAGATCGCGGGCGAGCGTCGCTGGGTCACAGGAAACATACGTAATCCGAGCTGGACGAATAGCCAGGATTCCCGCGATGTCTCGGTTCTCGCAGCCCGTCCGAGGTGGATCAAGCAACAAGAAATCCACGGGTCCAATCGAACCTGAATGCGTCTTCATCCAATCGCCAACCCGGGCGGTGGAAATTTGGACATTGCCGAGCCTGTCGTTTGAGACGTCTCTGACACTCGGACTACTGCTTCGCTTCGCGAATTCGAGGTTGCGCCGCGCAAAGTCGGTGGCTCGAGCGCTTCCTTCAACACCAATCACTCGATCAAACCTCCGCGCCAGGGGAATCGTGAAGAGTCCCACGCCGGAGTACAGGTCAATCGCGGTCGTTCTTTTGGACTCGGTTCTCGCGTCACCCGGAACCGCCGCGGTAGTTTCTGCAAGAGCAGCACTCTCGCCTCCGCCGGCGTTACGTAAAGCTTCCGCGATTAAGGATTCCAGCAGGCCGTGATTAACCTGGAAAAAAGCCTCCGCGCTGAAGTGGTAAGTCTCGCCGCCGATAACTCGCGTCACGATGTCTGTCTTGAAACCCGCGATCGGCGGCGCGACAGACACACCTTCGTCACCGGCAACCACTTCAATGTCTCGCAACCGTTCGGGGACGTCGCCTCCATGGAATTCGCTGCGCACTCGTTCCAGCGTTGATTCCAGCTCCGGAGTCAGCACCGCACAATACTCAACATCACACACGCGATTGGTGCCGCGCTCGAAATAGCCGAGCAGCTTGTCATTTGCATCGACCTGCCACATTGCGCGAGCACGGTAATGCCATTCGTTAGGCGAAGCCGTGATTGGGATATCGATAGGGGTTTCAATCTTCGCGATGCGGTGCAAACAGTCCCGAATGATTTCCACCTTGGCGTTGAGCTGGGCTTCGTAGTTCAACTGCTGGAAATCGCACCCGCCGCAGCGGCCGAAGTAAGGACAGGGAGGCTCGATTCGAAGTGGCGACGGTTTGAGAATCTCAACAATCGACGCGAACCCGACCTTGCCCTGGATTCGGTCAATCGCCACCCGCAGCACGTCGCCCGGGGCAGCCAGCGACACAAACAGCGTCAAGCCCTCGGCATGGGCCAACCCCACGCCGCCGGGGAGCAATCTCTCAATTTCGACTTCCAGAGCCACTTTTTCTGATTCAACTACACCCATTGCGAGGTTCCTTCACAGCCAGTAACAGACAATCCACGAAATCACAC